>NZ_JBVAYD010000003.1:0-166389 GCF_055413445.1 Lacticaseibacillus sp. 22
TATGAACCGGCTTCACTGGCACTCGAACTTGCAGCACTAGCATACGCAGATGTTGCAGTCGATGCTTGACCCGCTTCGCTGGCACTGGAGCTTGCGCCACTTGCGTAATCAGTTAGAGACTTGATCTTATTCAAATCATCAAGTGCTTGACTTCTTGCTGTAGCTGCAGTCGCTTGTTTATTCTTGGAGTCGCTTTGAGCTGCACTAGCAACAGCAGCTGCACTACCCGCTGCTGCTGCATCACTCACTGCAACCTTGGCAGCAACTTGCGCTGTCGATAACGCTGCGCTCATGGCAGCCGCAGCGGAACTTGCTGCAGATGATGCAGTGGCATATCCCGAACTATCATTAGCAGCAGAAGCGGCACTGGCCTCAGAAGCGTAGGAATCATAAGCAGCGGCTGCAGAGTTTGCTGATGCATCAGCGTTACTTACGGCAGCAGCTGCAGATGACGCTTCACTAGCCGCGCTACTTGCCACGATTGCTGCGGACGCTGCCGCACTGGAACTAGCCGCAGCAGACTTGCTAGCTGCCAAAGCAATTTGCGATTGCTTCTCAGCATCACTGGCGAGAGACTTGATTTCCATATTATCAGCATGACTGCCAGCAATCGATTGCGCTTCACTTGCATAACTCGCCGCATCACTAGCAGCAGCACTTGTAGCCTTTGCCTGTGAAGCTGTGACATCAGCAGCACTATTGGCGTTGATTAAGCTGCCAGCTGCACTGGATGCCTGCTTTGGCGTTTCGGCATCGTTGATCACTACCGTCGCTGTTTTCACAATGAATCCAGCACTCGAAATAACTTCAAATGAAGCATTGGCAGGTAACGAAACCCCAGTCGGCAGTTCGTAACTCCAATTACCGTCCTTGTCCGCCTGTACCAAATATTTTGTACTATCATAGGAATTCGCAGTTAAGCTGCCTTCTGGAATCCCCTTTAAACCTGAAATCGTTACATAGGCTCCGGCAGTGGTTTTACCTGTAAGCGTTGTGGTTTCATCAGTAACTGGATTTACCTTAATAAAATTATCACTGGCACTGACGAACTCCAAGCTTTTGTCAGTCGCAAACGTGTCGGCAAGTGCTTTCCCGGATTGTTCATCTTCTGCTGTCTCACCTTCAACCGTAGCGGTATCTGAAGAAGAGCCATTCCCTTTTAGTGTATAGATAGCGGACTTATATGGCCCATAGGCATTCCCGTCATCCGGAATGATTTTCACATATTGACCTGTTAGCGTGCCGGTACCACTGACTTTAAATAAACTGCTGTCTGCGTCATCGTTATCGGTAATCTTAAAAAGAACGGATTTCGGCATATAGATGTTAATGTTGGCATCGTCACCGACTTTCAACAAATGCGCTTCGCCCGTGCCACCGTCAATGGTTAAGTTGGCCGTAGCATCCTGTGCAAAACTCAGTTGACCGTCATTTGCTACATTAATTGCATTGACACTCTTTGTCCCTGTACCCGTTACATTAAGATCCAAAGTGCTGCCACTTGCAACGAAGAAGCCTCCGGTACCTTTAATATTGATAAAGCCATAGCCAAGTTTAGGCGCACCATTTTGAGTGATCGTCATGTGCGATCCTTCGTTGAGGTTGACAGTTCCGGTACCGTCAATTCTTACCGGGATGTTTCCAGTTGCACCGGTAATGGATACCGTTGCATTCTTATCAACGGTTAGATTACCACCGTCTTCAATATAGATTGGTGCAAAGCCATCTTTCACAAGTGCATTTTTATTAAGGATAACGGTTGATCCATCCTTAAACTCAACGTTACCTCCCTGTGTATCAATCAATGCATTCGTACCACGTTCATTCGATTTGCTTGCATCCGTGCGTTGTAAGTTAACGGTTGCTCCCTTGTCAACAATAAATGAACCGCCATCATATACTTCAACGTTAGTCCCACCAGTAGTTGTCCCCGTGTAAGTAGCGCCAGGCAAAACCTCTAAATAACTAATTTGAAAGTTTTGCTGGTTGCCTAAGCCTTGGGTTGTCTGGGTTGATCCGTCCAGCGGGGAAACATAACTGCCCACTGACTGAATCTTTGTATTCCCCTTAATAAAGGCTTTTGTATAAATGCCATACATCAGTTGTGCACCTGTGTATGTGACATTATTGAACACTACCGAATGATCGATGCCGTCTTTCGGCTTACTGCCCTTGATAGTAACCGGGCCCCACCAACTGTAACCGTACATATTTAAATCGTTGATGGTAAATGATTCATTCTGACTACTTGTAGGATCAGCTTCGAAATACTTCTTTTGAAAATCAATTGTGTGGTTATTGCCATTAATAATTAGGTTTGGCCGATAAGCATACGATTGGCGATCACCACTAACATCCATAACAAAGTCGGACTGTACGTTGATGACACTTACCGTTGAATCGGCCATGGCTGCATCAAACTCTGACGCGGTGCTGACATCGGCGCTAGAAGCATCGTTTGATACCGCTTCATTAACTGGAGTTTGACCTTCAGATGTATTTGTTGCAGAGGCACTATTGGCGCTTGCACTTGTTACACTGGCGGCGCTGTTGCCTTCATTTGCCTGACTCGTAGTATCTGAACTACCACTTGACGTGCCGCCAACACCCTGACTCGCACGACCATCGCTGGCATCAACTGCACTACTGCTTAGAGCGCTGGTCGCTTTTTCGCCGTTACTGCCAGCACTGGCTAAACTAGTGCTTTTGATCTGGCCACTACTTTCAACGCTAGCACTACTTTAAGACGCACTGGCTGCGTTGGCACTACTTTGACTGCCGCCAATTTTACTATTAGTGGTCGTTGCCACATTAGCCGTGCTCGCTTTGGCTTGACCATCGCTCGCACTGCTGCTGGCTGTAGCTACACTTGCACTTGCTGATTTCAGGCTATTTGTTCCATTTTGACCACTACTGGCTCCCGATGAAGGCGCTTCGGTAAACTCTGAACTGTTGGGCGCTTGAGCATCAGCTTTAACCAAATTCGTCTGATAGGCGGTCCCCAAACCGATGCCGATGAAGAATAATGGAGCAATTAACCATTTCTTCTTTGCCTTAAACATCTTGAAACGCTTTTTCTCCACCAAAACATTTGCTCTATTTATCTTTTTCATACCCAAGATCCTCTCAATAAATAATGAGCAACCCACTTGATTTTTTACTTGTATTTAAAAATCCGGCTTAGAACTGTTTAAATAGTTTCTCGTGGTGCGATCATCCCCTTTCCTGAGTACTTGCAAGCAAAAGCGAACCGGGAGTCATCTCAAAAGAACGCTGA
Organism: Lacticaseibacillus sp. 22; assembly: GCF_055413445.1. Taxonomy (NCBI): domain Bacteria; kingdom Bacillati; phylum Bacillota; class Bacilli; order Lactobacillales; family Lactobacillaceae; genus Lacticaseibacillus; species Lacticaseibacillus sp. 22. Next base: position 3,278 of record NZ_JBVAYD010000003.1, read on the forward strand.
TAATACTGACTTCCATGCACCGATGAAATCAGCTTCTGAATGTTGTTTTGCAGTACTTAAAGCACCAGCTTGTAATTTGTGATAAAGCCGATTATCTTGCAACACGACCAAAATCGCCTTGCCTAACTCGCTAGGCGTCATATTAACAACCGCCACCCCATTTTGTCTGTTCACTAACAGGTTATGCTTCAAGAAGTGGCATCCGTATGCAACCACTGGTATGCCATACGACATTGCCTCAAGACTATTCATACCGAAAGCTTCTGACTTCGCCGCAGAAACAAACAGCGTCGTCTTGTCCAAAATATCCTGATTGTCATTGCTATAGGCAACCAGATGAATCGCATCATCAAGTTTTTTCTTGTGGATTCTATCGCGGATCTCCCGGCGATAGGCCTCGTCTGAAAAATAACCTTTGAGGAACAGTTCAGCATCCGGACGTTCTCGGTGTACACGTTCAAACGCATCAACCAAATCCGTAATCTGTTTATCTGGAAAAAGACGCCCGATATACGCCAATCGTGGATGATCGGGTTGTATTTTCTTGGCTTTCGGCGTCTGTGCATAAGTATCCGGGGCAGCCGCAATGGTTAAGTGCGGATATTGAGTCTCAATCGCTTTAACTTGATCATGCGTAGGAAAAATAACGGTACTAAACGGATGCTGCTCGCTTAGTACCTCGTTGTAAATGACATTAGGTACGCGCTTCTTCCCTTCTCCTTTCAAGAACAGGTCACCTTCATGAATAAAAGCGAGCTTAGCAGTTGCATGGTTAACTTGCTTGACGGCAGCATCAAGCGTTCTGCGATCTGAAATCATGATTCCCGGATTGCCTTTACTAATTTCATTCAGGAAAAAACGGAACAGGTCATCTTCGGAATCAAATACATAATCATGTCCTTGATAATGAACCAACTTCCACATTGTCGGTGCAAGCTGACCATTTTTATTCATGTGGATAATCTCCAAAACCACATGGCCTTTCTGATCCAAAAACTTCTGTGCAGCCACGGTTCCATCGGGATTATAATTTTGTTCCATAGACTTAAACCCGCGCCAATCCCAGAATTCGGTTAACTCTTTGTGATCAAAGCGATCATAATAATCAATACTTCCAACTAATCCGACCGTCTCTGGCATGACAGTAATCTTTGCAAGCGTTCGACCTAACAGATCGATAGTTGTCGTATTATTGTCAATCCCAACGACATGATATTTCGTCAGGGGAATCGATTCGAGTAAGCGTAACTTCTGTTCTTTACGCTCAACCCCGACAACACCCTGAAAATAATCGTACATGTTGATATATGCATCTTTGTTAACTCCTGCACGCTTGGCATCCCGATACAAGAAGCGATTATAGTTCCGGAGTAGCAGTTTAGATTCAATGCCATTTTGATTGAAGGCTTTCAGGCGTTGCAGCTGCGAGAACTCAGTGCCGGAATTAAATGTGAAAACATTTTCACCAACCATGTAAATCATTTCGTCACCTTCCCCTCACTCTTTTGTGCATCCATTAAAACTTTGTGCCATTTCTTCCAAACATTTTCTTCAGAATATCTGTTAGCAGATTCGTATGCATTCGTACTCATCTGCTGCATCTTGTCACGATCGGATAGCAATAACTGAATCTTCTCCGCTAAGGCATGAATATCGCCATACGGAGTGACATACCCATTGATGCCGTCTTGCACGATTTCGTTTGGACCGTAGTTAACGTCATAGGTCACGCCGACAACACCATGCGAAATCGCCTCCAGTAATGAGAGATCAAAACCTTCCATGATAGAAGTTAAGCCAAAAATCTGGGCAGTATCATACGCACTTTCCAGATTTTCCGTGTAGCCTTTAAAAGTCACAACCCCTTCCAATGAAAGTTCTTGGATTGTTTTTTCGATTTTTCGTTTTTCAGCATAATGATTCGTTGCATCCGGGTAATCATACAAATCCAGCGTCACTTGCGGTATTTGTTTGTGGACGATGGCAATGGCTCGAACCAGATCATTCAGATTTTTTTCCGGTGCAATCCTAGCAACCGCGATGACTTTGCCGAATATTCGATTTTCCGACAGAATTCGCTGGCGGTGAAGCACGTCATCCGATACCACGCCAACAGGAACATGGAAGGACTTTTTGATGTAAGGGAAGCGTCTTTGAACATCAGCTGCCTGCTTTTTAGTTGCAGAAACAAATGCTGAATACTTCGCACCATTAACTAATGCAAATTCATAATTGTTATTCATAATCGAATCCATTGGCCGTTGCGCATCGCCAGCATGTGAATTATGTAGGTGCATAATCGTGTAAGCGGGTTTCTCTAGATGAATAAGCGCTTCATCCGCCAATAAAGACCGATCAAGGATAAAGACATTCTGGCCAGTTTCATTCATGTCATTAATAAAATGTTCAAAAAACGCATCAATCGTGTCAAACTGAAAAATTTTACCTTTGCGATCTGTCAGAATCCACCCAGTCTGCTTAAGCTTGCCATCTTCATTTTTCTTGTTAAATGCTCTGATTACCGGACGGCCATCCACCGTTAGCCATTCCTCGTTGCCAACCTTATTGTCTGGGGTATACCACTGAACCAATGATTTAAATCCGCGAACATCATAAAATTCAACTTGGTATAGATTCTCAACTCCGTCAAACAATTCGACAGAAACCACCTGTCTAGTGCCGCGAACATAGTTGATCCGCGCAGCCAATCGCCCATCAGCTCGTGAAACCAACATACGATTGTGCTCGTAATCATCGGAATATTGAAGATCTTTAAGTCCCAGGTCTACCTGCTCCGGTAACAACCGGACCGCGTCAACATGGCAGGCGTGCTGATAGTAATCAAACATGTTAACGAGGTGATCATCCGTAATTCCTGCATTGGCAGTGTTAGTATGTAGATCCCGTTCCCAATCCCGTAGAAGAAATACGTAAGGTTCACCATGCTTATCAAATAGGCGCTTGCGCTTTATCTGCGCATGCTCAATACCCGATTTGCTGGCAGGCATACCGAAATTGATGAAATAGTTCACTAGCAATCACTCCTAGACTCAAAAATAAACTTATCGAGAAAAATTGTGTTAGTTATGAAACGAATTCTGACTATTAATTAACCTTGTCCCCCGGAAGCGTTATCTATCCAATATAGGTGCTAACACGTCGGCCACTCAGAACCGTCACTGGCTAGAATTTAACTCATACCCTACACTAATTTCTGACTACTTATACAATACTAGCATTAAAAAATTTGTTAATATATAAATACAATGAAATCGATTCCACTTTTGAATTTTCCTCGAGCATATTGCACCATCCCCCTTTATAATCAGCGCCATATCAGCCATCCACAGGTTAAAAAAAATTTTCGAAAATTATTTTCCAAAAACCGATTCATCACCAAAAAAGCATGCCACCATAAGCTGTTCCTTGGTCTACAAATTTTTTCGCGCCAAATTCCAGTTATTGACTCATGCTTCTGACCATTAAAAAAGACTTTATCACGCCAAATGCGCAACAAAGTCTTTTCAAAGTTTCGTTATGATACAAAGGCGGTTTTTCACTTGAAACTCGTGCGGGCTAGATCACTGACGCAGCGCCCGGGTCACCGTTTGCTCATTGACAAACGTATACAGGCCTAAATCGCCAAGTTCACGACCATACCCGGAGTTCTTGACCCCGCCAAATGGAAGCTCAGCATTGTAACTTTGACTCTGATTGGCACCGACCATACCGGTTTCAATCTGCGCAGCGACTTCTGCCGCATGATTGGTATCACCGGCAAAGACTGCTCCGCCAAGGCCATAAGGAACATCATTAGCCAACGCAATCGCTTCTTCTTCGCTATGCACCTTATAAACGCAGGCAACCGGGCCGAATAATTCTGTCCGATACGCCGGATTGTCCTTGTCAATATCCGTTAAAATAGTCGGCCGGAAGAAGGCACCAGGCAAATCAACCGGTGTATTGCCGTAAACAACTTTGGCTCCGTGTTCAATGGCAGTATCAACCTGACCTTGCAGCTTATCTTTTGCCTTTTGACTGTTCAACGGACCCACATTGACTGATGGATCACTCGGATCGCCAATTTTGACGTTTTTAAAACCTTTCTTCAAGCCGGCAACAAAGTCATCGTAGTATTTATCCAACACAATAAACCGTTTGGAGCTGGTGCAAACCTGTCCGCAATTCATGAGGCGAGTTTTAATGGCTTCTGGAATCACGTGCTCAAGATCAGCCCCGTCCAAGACCAGAAAAGCATCCATACCGCCTAATTCCATCAGCGACTTCTTCAAATACTTACCTGCCAACGCCGCCACATGCGAACCCGCACCTTCTGAACCCGTCAAGCAGACACCGGCAACGCGCGGATCTTTAATAAAGGTCTCGGTATCATCATGCCCGATAAGTGCGATTTGGAAAGCACCCTTGTCAGCGCCGCCAGCCAGAACTGCTTTTTCAAATTCAAGGCCGCTAGCCGGAACATTGCTGGCAGGTTTAATGATCACCGCATTCCCCACCATAAAGTTTGGTGCGAAAACACGCATTAACTGGTAGTAAGGGAAGTTCCACGGTTCAACGCCAAACACAATACCACTGGCAACGTGATTGACCACCGCAGCCCCTGCAGTACTGTTAAGCGGTTGCGGCTGCAACAATGCCGGAGCCCGATCAGCGTACATATCCGCAATTTCAGCGCAAAGTTCAACTTCGCCTAACGCTTCTTCGGTCCGCTTACCCATTTCTTTGGTAATAATAGCCGCCATTTCATCGGCATTGTCGCGGAAATAAGCAGCAACCGCATGCAATGTTGCACTACGCGTTTCAGGGTCAAGATTACGCTGCTGCTTGTAAAAAGCATGCCCCGCCGTCAACATCTCACTAATTTGTGCCGATGTTGTGTTCGCATAAGTTTTCTCCAACGTGTTCGTGTTCGGATCAACGGTTTGATAAGCCATTTTTGTAAACGCTCCCTTCGTGTCCTTACTTAATCATAGCTTATTCAGAGGGTAGATGCCAACCGGATAAATTCCAAGACAGCGGATGAACCTTCGACGACAGATTGCCTGGCAAATTATCGTATCAACAAGCACCGAATAATCCGCTATCAACAAGTCGTCGGGCTCAAATACCCGTTGCAGCAGCTAACTGAATATGGTAAATGGCAAGCGGTTCAGTGTTTTGTCCGGGCAAAATTTCCTGTAAAACGCCGCCACTGGCCTCAATCGTCTTGCGGCTCGCCCAATTAGCCGATTTTGCCGTCACAATGACATAAGGTTCCCGGCGTTGCTGATAATAGCCTAACGCAAATTTGAGCAAGTTTTTCGCATAACCGTGGCCGCGCTGAGACGGAGCCACATGATAGCCAAAATGCCCACCGGTTCTGGCTAGCATCGGTGTCATTTCAGTCCGGCAGCGAACCCGCCCCAAGATGACGTTTTCCGAGTTAAACATGAAAAAAGCAAACTGCGGCACTAGCTCGGGTTTTTCGGGATTCTGATCGGCGGTTAGTACTGCCAACCTTGTCGTAAAGTCGGTTGCAGGCGTCAATTCGCGAACAATATTTTGACTGTAAGGATTTTGCTGATCGAAATTTAAAACATCGCGCCGAAACTCATTAAATGCATCCTCATCATTGGGTCGAAGCGAACGGATCGTGAACGATTCCATAGTAAGACCTCTTTTCGTAACTTGACGGTTCAGACTTAATTTACCGCAAAAGAAAAAGACCCGCTAGTCATAGCGAGTCTTAAAATATTCAATGAATGTTTTAGAAGTCTGTTGGGTTAACCTTGATGCCAGGTGCCATCGTTGAGGTCAACGTCAAACTCTTGATGTAAATACCTTTGGTGCTTGCTGGGCGAGCCTTCAGCACAATATCATTCATTGCTTTGAAGTTTTCAAGCAACTTGTCAGCATCGAAGCTCTTCTTACCGATTGGGGCATGGATGATACCAGCCTTGTCAACACGATAAGCAACTTGACCAGCCTTGATGTCATTAACAGCCTTGGCCGTGTCCATCGTAACAGTACCGGTCTTCGGGTTTGGCATTAAGCCTTTCGGGCCAAGAATCCGACCTAAACGTCCAACTTGGGCCATCATTGGTGGTGTCGCAACGGCAACATCAAAGTCCAACCAGCCGTCCTGGATCTTTTGCACAAGATCTTCGGCGCCAACAATATCAGCACCTGCATCTTCAGCAGCCTTAGCCTGATCGCCTTGGGCAAAAACAATAACCTTCGACGTTTTACCAGTTCCGTTTGGTAGCACAACAGCGCCACGGATCTGCTGGTCAGCCTGCTTTGGATCAACATTCAATCGATATGCAACTTCAACGGTTTCGTCGAACTTTGCAAAGTCGATTTTCTTAAGCAGATTAACTGCTTCTTCAGGGGTATACTGCTTGGTCGCATCAACGGCCTTAGCAGCCTCTAAATACTTTTTACCTTTTTTAGCCATTCTGGGTTTTCCTCCTTGCAAATGTGGTCACTGGGAGCATTTTACTCCCTTCCACCTGATTGCCTCAGTTTTCACTGAGAATCCGAACAGTGCGGCCTAGTCTTCGACTTCGAAGCCCATGGAGCGAGCTGTTCCTTCAACCATGCGCATTGCCGCTTCAACATCGGCAGCGTTAAGGTCTTGCATCTTTGTTTCGGCGATTTCCTTAACCTGAGCTTTGGTTACCTTAGCAACCTTCTTCGTGTTCGGTTCGCCGGAACCATGTTCAACACCAGCAGCTTTCTTCAGTAGAATAGCAGCCGGCGGGGTCTTGGTTACGAAATCAAATGAACGATCTTCATAAACCGTGATAACAACCGGGATAATCATGCCAGCCTGATCAGCTGTCCGTGCATTGAAATCCTTGGTGAACCCCATAATGTTGATACCGGCTTGCCCAAGTGCAGGGCCAACCGGAGGAGCTGGGGTTGCTTTCCCAGCAGGAATTTGGAGTTTGACAATGTTTGCTACTTTTTTAGCCACGAGACATACCTCCTTAAGTCCGTGATGTGGTTATGATGGCCAGAATTTTTGACCTCCCACGCGTATGCTGAAAACATACTCGAATAGATTACCATGTTGGACGATAAAAGGCAAGAAGAACCGGCACATCCCTGCGTTTTATCTGTTCCCAAAAACCTTCATAACCACGGTCGTCCGCGCTTTAGGTAAATTCTTTTAACAGTTTCAACCAATATCAAATAGACAAGAATAATGACGGCAGCTCCGGGCCAGTAAGTGACTGGTAAAATACCGAAATCAAATGCCTGATGGAATGGCGATAGAATGATGAAAAGGCCAACTAACAAAGCCATCATGGTTGACAAGATGACAATAGCTGAGGCTGGTGACCGCCAAAATGGTGTGTGACGAGTACGTAACACATGAACCACCAGCGACTGCGTAAACAATCCAACCACAAACCAACCCGCTTGAAATAGATGCTGCGCCGACACACTGGCGGCGTGAGTTCCAACGCCAAGCCCGAACCATAGAAATAGGAAAGTCGTGATATCAAAAATCGAACTTAGCGGTCCAAAAGTCAATGTGTAGCGCAATAATCCCTTGGCTCGCCATGGTGTCGGTTGCGCTAAGGTTGCTTCATCCACATTGTCCCATGGAATCGTCATTTGCGAGGTATCATAAATCAGATTTTGAACCAGCAATTGAATGGCCAGCATCGGTAGGAAAGGTAAAAAGATACTCGCCACCAACACCGAAAAAGCATTACCGAAATTAGACGCAATGGTCATTTTAATGTACTTCATAGCGTTAGCATAAACGCGACGGCCTTCTAGAATCCCATCTTCCAACACCAGCAAGCTTTTTTCTAACAAAATAATGCCGCTTGCATCTTTGGTAATATCGGCAGCTGTATCCACGCTGATGCTGACATCCGCTTCACGCAACGCTGCAGTATCATTGATGCCATCACCCATGTATCCGACTGTGTGACCGGCCGCACGCATGGTTTTAATGATTCTGGCTTTTTGCATCGGACTTAGTTTCACAAACAAATCCGTGGTCTCAACTGCCTGTCGCAACGCGCTATCATCCATGGCGTCAACGTCATTACCGGTTGCAACAAGCTGATTGGCAATTCCTACTTCCTCAGCAACATGCTGCGTAATAATGGCGTTATCGCCGGTCAGAACCTTAACCCGGACACCATGCGCGCCTAACAACCCAATTGCTTCTTTTGCATCGGGTTTGGCCGGATCAAGAAAACCCAGAAAACCAGCCAAAACCATATGCTGTTCATCCGACGGCGTATAAATTTCCTGTTGATGGACGTCTTGACGATATGCCACGACAATCATGCGCATACCTTGACCACTCATGGCCGCGTTAGTTTGTTTAAGTTTTCGGATCCGCTCAGGTGTCAGCGGCAGCACATCACCATTGAGTTGCACTCGGTCACAAACCGCCAGCATTTCTTCAAAGGCGCCTTTTGTGATCATCCATTGATGCGCATCGTTAGCAACGACAACCGTCAGTCGGCGGCGTTCAAAATCAAACGGAATCTCATCAATTTTGGTCAGCCCGCTTGGTAAATCGGTTAAAAGATGCTGATGCTCACGGGCATAATCCACCACTGCAGTATCCATCAAGTTGTGCCACCCGGTTTGATAATTAGCATTCATATATGCCATCCGCAACACTGCCGGATCGGTTTCGCCCGTAGCATCAACATAGCGCATCACAACGACCCGGTCCTCAGTGATGGTCCCGGTTTTGTCCGTGAAAAGCGTATCAATTGCGCCAAGATTTTGAATGGCGTGCAGTCGTTTCACAATGACTTTCCGCTTCGACATCGCCAACGCCCCTTTTGCCAGGTTACTGTTGACAATCATCGGCAGCATTTCCGGTGTCAGTCCGACCGCCACCGCGATGGCAAAAAAGAATGCCTGGGACCAATCGTGCTTGGTAATACCGTTAATGACAAAGACCACCGGCACCAGCACCAACATCATGCTAATTAAAACCCGGCTAATGGCGCGCATCCCTTGCTCAAAACTGGTCGGCGCCGGCTTATCGCTAATTTGACTCGCCATGTCGCCAAAATAAGTCGCGTCTCCCGTTTTTAGAATAACGGCCGTCCCCGATCCGGAAATTACATCAGTTCCCATAAAAACGAGATTAGGAGCATCAAACAAGCTTTGTTCATCGCTTAAATTCGCCGCGCCTGCTTTCTTCTCTACCGGCATCGCTTCACCAGTAAACGACGACTGATTGACAAATAAATCATGAGTCGCAACTAAATAGGCATCAGCCGGGATCATATCACCGGTCGCCAGCTGAACAATGTCACCAGGCACCACTTCATCCATGGGGTGCTCTTTGGTTTCACCGGCACGTGTGATCGCCGTGGTATTGGCAATCAAGGCCGCCAATGCATGACTTTCCTTTTGAGAACGGTATTCCTGCCAAAAATGAATGGACACCGATAAGATAATCATCAAGCCCATCATTCTGGCGCCGTCATAATCCGCAGTCATGGTTGAGACTGCACACAACAATAGCAATACCCAGACAAAGGGTTCATTGAATGCAGCGAATAAAATTAAATACCACGGGCGCGGATGTTGGGTAACAACCGTGTTGGGGCCGTCCTGTTCAAGCCGTTCTGCTGCCTCTTGTGAAGACAAACCCGCTTCTTGCGTCTTCAAAGCTGCAAAAATGGCTTGTGGTTCTTGCTGGCTGTACCGTGTCAGTGCAGCAGTTTTCTCCTGAGTCGAAGCATCGCGCCTCGATATGGTTTTATTGAACATCATTATTTGTTATATAAACTGTGGAAGCATGCCGCTATGACACGAATTAAAGCTTTATATCGTTCCTCCTCATAAATTTGACGTATGCATGTCGTCTCTAGCAAGCATCCGCGAGACACTTACTGGTTTCATCATACTTGGCAAGGTTTCAGAGCCCATGTTGCTTAATAACAGCTCATCAATACATTTCGCCATTGAGTTTGTTTTGACCACATGAGCACCTTCCACTTAATGATTGCACTCATGTCTGCGTGGGTGCCGCGTCGCTATTATCCATAAACTGCCATTGTTTCCTCACTCCCTCGTTTTCATGCCTTAGCCGAAAAAATATAACGGTCTAAAACAATTAGCTTTACTCAAAGCTTAACTTGACGGTAAGATGGTTGTCAAAGGTAACTAAAAATAACTGCTGTCAGGGAAACAAAAGGCGCTTGTTGGCATGAGGTCTAACCGCGCCGGCTCGCGCTTCGACCATAACGCGCTCACCAGCCCAGAAACCTGCGTGTAAGGACCTCGAACGCGACGGCCAAGCCCGGGCCATCACGCCCGAGGCCGCTTACACTCCGGTTTCTAACCGGGCTGGTTCACGCTCACTTTCTATAACGCGCTCCCCGGCGCAGAAGTCTGCGTGTAAGGACCTTGGTCGCAATGGCCAAAGCCCGGCCATCACGCCCAAGGCCACTTACACTCCGACTTCTAACCGCGCCGGCTCGCGCTCACTATCTTTTTGGAGGCTAAACATGATTTCTTCAGCATTAGCTCAAGCCGCGGCTGTTCGTGCAGGTACCGTGACGAGTGGTGACTTGATTGACATGACTGCAAAAAAATTAACCACGCGCAATCTGCAACTGAATGCGGTAACGTGGACGAGGTTTGATGCGGCAAAGCATGAAGCCGCGGCACTCACGGATACTGGTCAGCCTTTTTTCGGGGTCCCTTTGTTTTTGAAGGGACTCGGTCAAAGCCTCGCCTGCGCTCCAGAAACGGGCGGCAGTCGCCTTTTTAAAAATGCCAAGGCAACCCGTACGAATAACTTTGTTCAGGCCTTGCAAAGACTGGGTTTCATCATTGTCGGTCAAAGTAATGTGCCGGAATTCGGATTTAAAAACATTACCGATGCTGCACTTTACGGACCGGCGCGAAATCCTTGGAATCTGGCCTACTCACCGGGTGGCTCTTCCGGCGGTGCTGCAGCGTTGGTTGCCGCAGGAATTAGCCCGCTCGCAGCCGGTTCTGACGGTGGCGGCTCTATCCGCATCCCCGCTTCATTTTCTGGACTGATCGGGTTAAAACCAACGCGCGGCCGTGTTCCCACCGGTCCCGATGAATGGCGCGGCTGGCAAGGCGCCTCCATTAATTTTGCCTTGACCCGGACGATGGCAGATACCGAAGCGCTCTTACGCGGTTTAGCCACTACTCAATTAGCCGCACCGTTTATTGCCCCACCACTGCGGCTTGATCAAGTCAACGACACGCGACCGTTAAGAATCGCTTACACAACGCAATCTCCCGTGGGCACACCGGTCAGCAGCACCGCCATAACTGCCGTCGAAAAAGCTGTCGATGCGTTGCGCGCTGCAGGGCATACGGTGACCGAAGCCGCTCCGGATGTAGACGGTGTTGCGCTCATGCAGGCTTATTATCTGATGAATGGTGGCGAAACGGCTGCCATGTTCCAAGCCTACACCGATCAAACCGGTCGGACGGTTACGCCTAACGATATCGAGTTAATCACTTGGGCCATTTACCAAGCAGGGTTGCACACCACCGCCGCTGATTACAGCCGGTCATTAGGCATCTGGGATCGGGCCGCTGAAGCTTACAGTCGATTTCATGAAACTTACGACTTGCTGTTAACCCCGACCACCGCCAAAACCGCCCCGCGCATTGATGCCGCGTTACAATCACCAGCGATCATTGAAAAAATGCACCACGCAGCCGAGCTTGACCCAAGCGAACAACAAACGCTGATCTGGGATTTATTCGAACCCAGTCTCACCTATTCACCATTCACGCAACAAGCGAACTTAACCGGCGCCCCAGCCATCAGCTTGCCGACCGCTATTTCAGATGAAGGCCTGCCACTAGGGATCCAATTTACCGCCGCCAAGGGTCGTGAAGATCAACTTCTACGGATCGGCTATTGGTTTGAACAACACCATCTTTTGAAAATGTTGCCAGTAGCGGAATAAGGTCGCCAGCCGCAAGCCAATCTTCGCAAGCGACAGGATAGCTTTTAGTTAAAAATACGTTCCACTATCACAGTATGCAAAAAGCCTTGGTCCAATTTTTCGGATCAAGGCTTTTTACTTGCCGGTCTTTTCAAACTAACGATCACGCTAACCTTGTTTACTTACTTTTCACCTCAGCAACGCCTGCTTTGAAGTTGACATAGCGTGCCAACGCAAAAAGATAGTCAGATAGCCGGTTGCTATATTGCAATGTGACGGCGCTCAAAGTGTCATCTTTAGTAGCTAATTGATCCAATGACCGTTCTGCGCGCCGGGCCACTGTTCTGCCGTATTGTAACGCGGCTGCTAGCGGATGTCCGCCTGGCAAAACAAACGCTGTGATATGGGGAACGGCGGCCATCATTTGATCAATCGCATCTTCTAGTGCTTTCACATGTGCTTCTGTGATCGTTTGGTGCCGCGGAACCGCAATATCCGCCAGCAGCTCATATAATTCCCGCTGCCGTGTTTCCAATGCCTCCGTAAGCCAGTTAAATCCTGGCATTGCCTGCGCTTGAGCAGCAACATAGCCGAGCCACGAATCGAGTTCATCAAGTTCGCCTAGTGCCACAATCTGCGGATCGTATTTTGGCACCTTCTTACCGTTAATCTGTTTGGTCGCACCGTGATCCCCGACTTTTGTGTATAGCTTCATGACTGCCTCCTGTCTTCAACCCTGATGAGAAAAGCGTTTCAATCCCTGTTGCAAAACCAGCACCACTATCGGATAAAACACGAGATTTCCAATGGCGTGATAAGTATCAAACAATAAACCACTTAAATAATAAGCCCAAAAGCCAAGACCATTCAAACTACCAATGACCGCCATTCCTAAACTAACGATGAACCCGTATAAGTAGCCAAGCAGACCGGCTATCCCAATCTGAAGCCAAAGTGTGCGCCGAATCAGTGGTATCAACGTTACGATAACTTGAACCACGACTAGGCACATCGCATAAGCAACAATCTGTGGCAACGTCCACAAGCCAAATCCTAAAATCAGATTTGAAACCACCAAGGTACTCATGGTCAAAGCAATGCCCCACCGAATTCCCAGTAGCAGCGTTGTCACCATCAAAATATCCGTGACGGGCTGAACATTAGGAATCGGTACTTTAATAATGCGCAAAACCGTACACAAGGCGGTTAATAAACCAAGCAAAGCCACCGCCCGGACAGGCGATGGCTTTTTGGCTGCTACTGGCAACTTCATTTAGTCACACTCAAGTCAAACACAACTTTATCATGGTTCTTAACCGGTTGCTGCGAGGCACCTTTTTTAGCCATCTTGCCATTGATGGTGTACAGCCAGTATGTTTTCTTGGCAACATTTTGCTTCTTGCCAGCGATCTCGGTGATGAAGCCCTTGGAAGCCTTGACTTTCCAGCCCTTCTTCAAACCGGTCATAACAACAGATTTTTTAGGTTGCGTAATTTTCTTATTCGCAAATGCCTTACCGTTTTCCTTCAGTTGATACGTGACCACAATCTGATTGGGTTTGCTGCTGCTTTTGGCCGTACTGCTAGCACTGCTGCTGCACCCGGTAAGAACCAACATCGCAGTGAAGAAGACAACCAGTGACCGTAAAACTTTCTTTAACATGAACCTACATCCTCCGTATCGTTTATTTAATCGGGCAAGCACCGCCAGCACAATCGGTTTGATCCACTAATTCGAGATCTTTTTGATCATGATCGGCATTTTGAGCCGCAAAAACCGCTGCAACCGAACCGTGAATCTGTTGGCATTTCTGCTTGTAAGTCTGGACGTCAATTGGCTCTTTTGGTGCTTGTTTAAAGCCTGCGCCAACGTATGGCAGCATTGACGTGGACTTGATGACATGCCGATATTGTGATAATAAGTCAGCAATCTGGTCAGCTTCTTCAGGCTGGAAGGTCACGGTGCAACTCACCGCATTATCAGACCAGTACGTTTGCAAGAACGCTTGGGTGGCAATTTGTTCGGCAATCGAAACCGTGCCTGCCGAAGCAAATGCCGGATCATCCGCATGCGCTGCACGAATCGGAAATTCAACGACCATCGTATTTTTAGTGTAAACATCCGGTTCAATGTGATAGCCGCATGCCTTCAGTGCCGGCAATAGCGGATCATTGGCCTGGAACCGAATCCGTTGAATCAAATAACCGGCATAATGGAAATGCATGCCTTCGGAAACACCCGCCAATTTAGCCACAGTTCCGGATGGTTTAACGGTTGTGTGCTTGCGCGACGGTTCGCATCCCAAGGCTTCAGAATAAGCTTTATCCGCGTTGACCACCGTACGATAAAGCCCATCAACCGCTTGTTTAATTTCCGGATCATAAACCGGTTTCTCAACCATTTTACCCGTATGCGGATCAACAACCGGTTCAAATCCGGAAACAACTCGATGACCGAAATCATCCAGGAACCAGTCTTGAATCCCGGACATCGAAATGCCGATTCGCCGGTTCTTCTTGATAATATCGCGTGAAACCTGCCAGTCGTAGTTGCTAAAGGTGACCCGTTTAGCATAACGCGCAGCTAACGTGAAGGCCTGTTTTAGCTTCCAACCTTGCTGCACGGCCACAACCGGGAATACTTCAAATAAATTGCAGGGCTCACCGTTGGCCAAAGAAATTTCGCCGCAAGGATTTGTCCCTTCGACATCCGGATCATTGGCGGCATTTTCGCCATCGACAATGCGTCCATAGCGCCGGGACAAGTCGAGATTGACAATGCCTGGTTCGCCATTTTTGGCAATCGCCGTCGCAATCGGTGCATAGGCTTCAAACTGGGTATCAATCGCAACACTGTTATTCGATGCCCAACGATGATGATACAGTTGCTTTTGATCCTGCTTCATGGTGATAAACGCATCATCATCAGCTGAACCTAACGACATTTCGGCAGAACGGCGAACATTACCTGCGACAACGGTTTTACCAATCAGATTACCAATATCGGTTGCATCAACCGCCGTCAAATGCTTACCAACTCGCGCATTAAGCACGTTATTGATATCCTGCAACATTTCAACTAACGGCATGGGCCCTGAAGCCGTACCGCCAAAGCCATGAATGCGCGCGCCTTTTGGTCGAATATTGGTAATGTCTAATACCAATTTCGTTTGGCCACTAGGATTAGTTGCGGCAAAATGGTGATCAATCACCTTGGCATTGGCCAAAACCCAGCCTTCGCGCGTATCCGGCAAAACATACCGATCGTTGCGTTCGGTTGCATGGGCTTGTTCCCATGCTTGTCGATCAACCGCGCCCATCTTAAGTGAAGCTTCATAACTGGCGCTGCGCCGATCAATGACAATCGTCAAATCAACCGCACTGGCTACTGGTGGCAACTTGGCGATATTGTCTTTGGTGACGGAAAAACCAACACCGCCGCC
The DNA here is from genome assembly GCF_055413445.1 of Lacticaseibacillus sp. 22. NCBI lineage: Bacteria > Bacillati > Bacillota > Bacilli > Lactobacillales > Lactobacillaceae > Lacticaseibacillus > Lacticaseibacillus sp. 22. The sequence continues at coordinate 18,659 of NZ_JBVAYD010000003.1, forward strand.
TTTCATCAATTCATCAAACATGAAGGAATATGGCATCGAAACAGCAGGCTGATCAGCAGAAAAATCGGCTGGTACAATGTGTGAATCGCCATATGGTTGGGGACGAATCGCAATAAACCAGCAATTATTCAATGCATCGCCATTACGCTTTTGATAATCCGTTCCGGAAATCCAAAGGTTACGGCCAGATGGCGTGCCTGCCAACCCATAAATAAGTTTGAAAAGATTGCGCGCCTCTTTTTGCAAGGCCGTTACTACTTTAGGATCCGGATCCGCAGTATGTAAACGCGGATCAAGGTTAATATTGCCTTCAACAACGCGCTTGACGGTTTCATCCCAATTTTCGGTTCGCTCTTCATTCGGCAGCCACCGCGCATAGGTCCGCTTGTAGGTTACCCAGCCAAGCTCCCCCCAGTGCGGCTTAATTTCTTTCTTAACCTCGGCAATGAATTCAGGCGCCAAGGTGATCGGTTTCATCATAACTTGCATATCCGTCCCTCCCGTATACAAGATATGGTATAGCCAAACGAATCTAATATCAAGATATAGATTAATCAATAACAATTCGTTAATGCTGGCGATGACCGGTCAAACAGAGAATGGCGGGCTTTTAAAAAATTCAGGATGACATTAAAAAAGCCAGCGTCACATCACGCTAGCAAGTTATCAGTTATCACCATAACGCGCTCCGATGCAGAAACCTGCGTGTAAGGATCTTGGTCGCAATGGTCAAAGCCCGACCATCACAACCAAGGCCACTTACACTCCGGTTTCTAAGCAGCCCTGTTCACGCTCACTAAAACACCGGTCCCACATAAGGACGAACGAGCACATGATCTAAATCCAGTGTTTTCAGCTCGGCAATATCTGTTACAAAACAAGTAATGGAGCCGGCGAGCATCAGGTTCATTTTCATGTCCGTCAGTTGTAGCGCCACAATTGGCATGTGGTGCGCATACGCATAGCCGATTTCAAAGGCGGTTCCCGGATCAGGGTCTTCGCCAATATAATCCAAAATCGCGACCATCACCGTTGCTTGGTGCAAGCCGCGAATATCTTCACCAAAAACCTGTCGCTGCCAAGCTGGTGAATTTTCCGTCAAACCTGCTTTGTTAGTATCATCGCGTGGTGAAAAAATACCGCTAACGGACTCATTTTCATTTAAGGCCGCTAATACCTGATTCAACCGCTTTGTCTGAGCGGGGTCAAAAAAAGGAGCGGCAAGATAGACTTGGGCCATATTTTCCTCCTAGCAAGCATTGCGGCAACTCTATTGTCGCCAATGCCTTATTTCCGGTGACAGCAACTTGCGGGTAAAACATAAGGAACCTTGGCCATCATGGTCAAGGTTCCTAAGCAATGCCAAAAATAATGTGCCGTTGCTTATCGCGCAACCGATATCTTCTGACAATAGCTAAAAATCGCGTTGCTGCTGCCATAAATATTCAACAATATCATGATCAACGAGGCGATTCTCATGGAGCAAACTGTGGGCTGCCCGTGGTCCGCGAATGACGACCTCCGTATAGTCCTTGATCCGATCCTTCACCAGATAACGCACCGCAAAGCTGCTGTTAATCGCAACCTCACCGTCATGGCGACCTCCAAGCATCAAGTCTCCGGCAATATTTAGCCATCGCAGATCAGCAGGAAGATTGTCAATGGTTCGCTGAAATTGCTGATAAATAGGGGCTGTGTGTTCCGGTCCCTGGCGCGTCAATGACCAGTTTAGAATCGGTGAGCGCTGAGCAACTTCTAAGTCATTCATAGGCGCAGCAATAGTGACTAGGTTGGCGACTGGCACAGCTGGTTTGCTTAATAAATACAACACTGCCGTCACACCGCCCATTGAGTGTCCAATCAGATTAAGCTGACTGAAAGCTTGTTGCGCCTGTAAAGCCGTAATCACGTGATTTAATCCGCGTAATTGCGCAGCTGGGCGTACGGTTTTATCGGTGAATAGCACTTGCACCGCAGCATGATGATTCAAGTTCAACCGACCACGCAAACGCACCCTGCCATCAGGGGCAACAATCGCGACAACATCTTTACTCAAGCCATAACGACGCTGCATACGCCACAACATATGGCCGAATGAATACCGCGTACCTAAATGGCCGGGGATGAACAAAGTCGGCGTTGCATCCATGACTAATGGCACCGGCGCATATCCGGGACGACCCAGTAATATAAAGTCTGCTAAACCGCCCGCAATCACAACAGTGCCAACTGCAATCACGAGCCAAAACCAGCTGCTCATGAGCCTTGCCTACAGTTTGTCGACTTGATCAAAATCCAGTTCAGCAGTGACTTCGCGGTCAAACATTTCGGTCACGACTTTGAGCTTCATCTTGTCTTTATCAACAGCGGTTACTTTACCATGCATCCCGGTAAAGGCCCCATCGATAATCGTAACGGGTTCGCCCACATCAAACTCAACATCCTGATGCCGTGTGCTCATGCCCATTGAATGCAAGACACTTGCAACTTCTTCAGGCAACAATGGCGCCGGCTTTGAACCTGCACCATGGGAACCCACGAAACCGGTAACGCCAGGCGTGTTCCGCACTACGAACCATGATTGATCCGTCATGACCATTTCGACTAACACGTACCCCGGGAAGGTCTTCTTCATTTCGATCTTCTCTTTGCCGTTCTTTTGCTCGTGTTCTTCTTCTTCCGGAACAACTACCCGGAAAATATAATCATCCATATTCATACTGCTGGTCCGTTGTTCAAGGTTTGTCTTCACCTTATTTTCATAACCAGAATAAGTGTGCAAGACATACCAACGTTTCTCTGCTGATGTAACTGTTTCAGCCATAATGTTCTCCTTTTAGTGTTTTGAGTCAAAATAAAAAACCGTCATCGAAGGCGGTTTTGCGCTGCTCATAGTATAGCAAAAATAAAGCAGTTTGTCAGGTCTTAATATAAGAAGGCTTGGAAGACTGCATTGATAACCCAGTCCACACCCGCAAAATAGATCGCAAAAATAATGGAAGTCATGATGACGGTAAACGTATCACGCCGCGTCTGCTGGGCAGTTGGCCAAGTGACAGCTTTCATTTCCGCGAAAACACTTTTGATAAATTTCATCATTGCGCTCCTTCCATTATTACTTGGTTTCTTGATGGACCGTCACGCGGCCACAATGTTTACAAAACTTTTTTAACGTTAACCGTTCTGTTCGTTTTGGGTTTTCGGGAACAAAATAATTCCGTTGCCCACAAACCGAACAAGCTAAAGCAACTTTCTTTACTGACATCTTGTTCCCTCCAGTCACGTCCAATATCTTACCAAGATTACAAACAGATAGCAAGCAGAGGTTCGCGCCGGTAAGTGTCAACTTTTTCTCGGTTCTACTCTAATTAAGTGATTTCCGTTACTCCGAGCTGGCTCCGCGGTGGCGAGGGCTGGCGACCGCGCAGCTAGAGTGGTGGGCACGACTGAGCCCGCCACCGCTCCGCCAGCTCTTGCTTTCTATCTTAATATTCTAACAAGGTGGACCCATCGCACTGCTACCAACTACCATGATCGAGTCTGATATTTTGGACCCACACCATCAGAAGAAAATACCAAGCCACAAGGTCAACAGCAAAGCACCGCCAACGATCATTAAAGATTGAATCGTAAAAATAAAAGTTTTGTCTTTGCTTGGTGCTTCAGTGTACCGACGCGTGTTTTTTTTCACCACCGGCCAAGTCAACATAACGAGTAAACTCCACCATGGCAAACTGCGGGTCAAAACACCTAGCAGTAACGCAACAAAGGTACAGAAGGGTATCAACCGGTACCAACGTAAAGCTCGGGTTCGGCCAAGGTAATATGGCAATGTAAAGCGCTGATTTTTGATATCCTGCTCCATATCAGCAATGTTATCGGCAAACATGACAGCAGCATTCAAAATGATCACCGGTAAAACAGCGATCAACAGTTGTAACAGCCAGCCTAGATTAAGTGCAAATGTAAACGTGCGGCGGTCAAGCGTTAAGTCAAGGGGTCCCGGTGGTGTCATATTGATAAACACCGCGATCACGAAAGTCCCATAACCTTCCACAAACCCGGCCAACACCTCTCCCAGCGGCAATCGTGATAGAGGAACCGGCCCGAATGTATATAAAATGGCCACGCCGACGCCGACCACGCCAATCACTAACAAGCTCAGGTTGGTACGCATGACAAGAATGATGCCTAAAACCACGCTGATGAGCAAAATAAAGATGGTAAGTGCCAACATGCCCCAAGGTGACAAATGCTCGCGGCCGATAATATTTTGCGACTGCTGATAACTGCGATCTTTGGCCTTAAAATAATCCTGAACATTGTTGAATCCTGTCACAAATAAGGCAATAGCCAATTGAGCCGCAGCGTATATGAGACTATTGATCCAAGAAAACTGATGAAATGCCCAAGCAGCGTAACTGATTCCCAACACCAGCGGCAACATACTGGCAGCCTTAGCCGGTAACCGAATAAATTCTAAAAATAGCGGCCACGTCAGCCGATGATAAGACTGGGTCATAGCACCACCCCCATTCCCAAACCCAAAACCAGCAAACCGTTTTCCAAAACCAGGTTGATCACCGCGGTATGAAACGTTCGCTGTTTGCTGGGATCACGAATGAACCGATGCACATTGCGAATCACCAACGGCCAGGCTAACTCCACCACCAATGTCCATATCGGTAGCGCGCCAAAAATGACGCCCAAGATCACCGCTAAGAAGCCGGCATAAGCTAACAATGCGTAAACCCGTGGCGACCACCATTGACCCAAATACATCGGCAGCGTGTGGCGATGATTGCGCTGATCTTCCTCAATATCAGACATATTATTAGCCAGCATAATATTGGCAATGGTTGCCATCGGGGTGATGCAGGCTAACCCTAATGCAATGATGGCGATAAAGTCACCACGTAAAACAACCGTTGGCCACTCCAAATCCAAGGCAAGCAAGCGTCCCGGGGCAATATTGACATAGGTTGCAATAACCGGAATGCCTAATCCCATGACAATCCCGGAAAAAATTTCACCAAGCGGCAAACGAGAAAGCGGTAATGGCCCCCAAGTATACAAAATACCAATGGCAAAACAAGCCATCCCCATTAACAGCAACAGCCAATCCGTCCGCACGACCAACACAACGCCCAGCAACGAAGCAACCACAAGCATTACCAGAATCAACTTGGCAACCATTCCCGGATCAAGCTGAGCCCGACCAATGACATTCACTTCCTGCTGATAATGAGCATCTTTGGCTTTTTGATAATCCATCAAATTATTAAGCGCAGTTGTCATCATATCGAAAATCAACATTGCAATAAAAAATAAAAGCGTATTGAGCCAATCAAAGGCGTGAAAATAAGTCACTGCAAACAAAGTGCCAATCGCAAATGGCAAAACACTTGCCAGTTTGGTGCGAATTTCAACCAGTTCTAAAAATATCGGTAACGACATCTACTCTCCCCTTTTGTAGTGAGCGCGAGCCAGCGCGGTTAGAAGTCGGTCAAGCTTTTATTGTGAACCCTTAACCAACTTACTTTAACTTCGCCAGCGTATACCCCGAGTCCTTCAACAACTTAAACTTATCTTTCAACCCCGAGCTCACGTAAACTTTTTTATCTTTGGTAACAAAAATAGCATCAGCATAATTCAACTTTTCAATATAGGCCATCCCATCAACTAGCCCCTTATCAAAAGTCGCGGTTGACAAAGCATCCCCATCCACACTCTTTTTGGTAATAATCGAAACACCCATTAATTCATTATCAAATGGATAGCCGGTTTTGGGATTCATCAGGTGCATATAAACCTTACCATCAACTTTAAGATAGCGTTCATAGATACCCGAGGTCACGATGGTTTTATTGCTGGCAGGTAAGGTCCCGATGGCCGTCCCACGAGGCTTCTTAGGATCCTGAATACCGACACTCCAATCCTTTTTAGAACTTTTAGGACTTTTGCCCATGACAAAAATATTGCCGCCTAAGTCAATAATAGCAGTCGTTACATGCTGTTTCTTCAACGTTTTCACGACTTCATCGGTAATAAAGCCTTTAGCAATACCACCTAGATCAATTGCCATGCCCTTTTTCTTAAGATATACCGTCTGTTGTTTCTTATTGAGAACAACATCTTGATAGTGAACCAATGGCAGCTTGGCATCAATTTCACTTTGCGCCGGTTTGCGCGCATCGGCAAAGCCAATATGCCACAAACTCGTAATCGGCCCAATTGCCAAGTCAAACGAACCATTCGAATTTTCACTATAATGCTTGGCCGCTTCAATCACCCGATAAACACTTGGGGTCACGTGTACGGGTTTCATCCCTGCATTTTTATTCACGGCATCGACTTCGGAGCCTTTTTGGTTAACCGTCAGTTCATCGGCCAACTGCTGAACGCGGGAAAAAGCAGCATCTAGTGCTCCCTGTTTCCCCTTGTCATAAATCTTAATCGTAACAACCGTCCCCATCAGAAACTGAGTATCCGAATAAGGATCGCCCGAAACCAATTCCCGTTTAGCTGTCGTCTGACTCGAACAGCCCGTCGCCACCAGTGCCAAAAGCATCAGGATAACGACAATCAATCGCTTTTTCATGTACAACCTGCTATATAAAATGTGGAAGAATGTCTCTTTGACACCAATAAAGGTTCTATATATTTCCTTTCTTGATTGACATTCAGCATCTCATTTAGTCCCGTTAACAGCGGTATTCCCACTCTGAAATAATTCATCATGACAGTGACCGCCTCTTGAACTTTTAGGGTATAGCCTACCCATGTACTTTTGATTTCGCATAATCGATCAGGTTATCAACTGCATTTTCATCACGTCGCATCTTGGCTCCGCATTGGTAGCAAATGTAATCATCATGTCCGGTGTGGTATTTGACATTACCGTGCAAAGTAAGTTTCTCTTCACCGGTTTTGATATAACCACATCTAGAACACCGTTGCGTACTCGGAAACATTGGATCGGCAAGAATTAAAGTACTGCCGTGCCAATCCGCTTTGTATTGCATCATGATTTTGAATTTACCAAACATTGAACGATGCAGGTTTTTAGCAAGACGACGATTCATGCGCATGTGCTGATTATCCAAGTCTTCTATCCCAATTAGATCGTGATCAACAACTAGCTTGGTCGTAAATTTGTTTAACAAATCCATTTGTATCCGTTCAACGCGTTGATAGTTTCGCTTCAACTTGGTTCTCGTTGCGCGATAGGCCGCCGAATTAAAGTGCTTTGGATTTGTTGTTCGCTTACGGGCAAGCTGTTTTTGGTAGTGAGTGATACGAGCGTAAAGTGCTGGTAGCGAAGCAGGTAGTGTTGGCTGAATGGCATAACCTGATGGGGTCTTGTAGTCGAACTTGCCTACATTGACGTCAACGGCAGTAACCCGTTGAGTGGGTCGCTTTTCAACCAGGACTGCAACTTCAATAGACAACGCTGCATAGTAACCATCTGCGTCTTGAACGATGCAAACCTGCTTGATTTCACCCTGCCATCGTGGCTGTTCAGCCATTTTAATGTCATACCAGAGTTTGGTGCCACGTGGCTGATCCAAACGAAGCTTGCCATTGACTATCTGAGCACGATCCGTTTTAAAAGTTTTACGTGAGCGCTTTTTCGACTTCCACTTAGGCTTGTCATGATTGGGCATTTTAGGATTCAAATAGTTTGCCCACGCCTTACTTAAATCATTCACGGCAAGCTGTAAAACGCGCGCCGATCGTTCAAACTGCCAATCTGCTTTGTTCGCAACCAGTTCATCACGAACTTTTCGCTCATTAGGCCGTATCGACTTATCCATCATGACTAAAGAGGCGTCATACATGTCATTCCAGATTTCCAGCCCTTGGTTCCAAACGAAACGGCGATAATCAAACAATTTTTCTAATTCTTTACGCATCGTTGCATTGGGATAAAGTTTGATCTTATGCGTTTTAATCAAAAGTGTTCACCTCCCTTCAAGTTAACTAAAGGACTTACTTCAAAAATGGATCGTCTTCAAGCTTTCCTTGTATTGACGTAAGCCGGATAACCGACGCGAAAATACGTGAATCATACTAATTAAGTCTTCAGTTAGCTCTCCCTGAGGTGATAGACCAGGATGATTCAACCCCACAAGCTGTGTGGTTGAATCTTTGGGGTTTGGCGCTCAAACCAATCATAGCCAAAACGCACGCAACTCGTCGATGTTTCTTTAATTCATCAGCATGACCGATATAAGCCAAGTATTGATGCTCGGTATAATAACATCAATTAGGTGGTGTTCTGCGAGCTTTGAGCTTTCCAGACTTATCCCACTGTTGCAGTTGCACCGAGACATTTAGCCATTTCGTTTGGTCTGAGCATATGAGCATCTTCCACTTAATTATCGTGCTCATAACATACCATGTTACGCTACATTGTTACATATATTTGTCTGCTGTTAATCACCTCCAAAAAGTGTGAGCGCGAGCCGGCGCGCTTAGAAACCGGAGCATAAGTGGCCTTGGACGTGATGACCGGGCTTTGGTCATTGCGTCCAAGGTCCTTATGTGCAGGTTTCTGCGCCGGGGAGCGCGTTATAGTGAGCTGAGCGTGAGCCAGCGCGCTTAGAGATCGGAGTGTAAGTGGCCTTGGACGTGATGGCCGGGCTTTGGCCATTGCGTCCAAGGCCCTTACACGCAGATCTCTGCGCTGGCGAACGCTTTATGCACCGGTGAGCATCTTGAACCGAAAGCAAGCCGACACACTAGCCAAGTGCCACATCGTTTACTGACTAAAACGGTTACAGCACCATTATACCGGGCATTATGAGCATAAGAAAAGAACTCGCTCAGAAAAATTATTCCAAACAAGTTCTTGCTTAGTTAACCCGCGCTAATAACGCACATTAACTTCTTTTCAAGATCACGCCATTACTTGTAAACAATATTGTCGACTTCGATCTTGTTGGTATTACCATTTTGAGCAGCGTTAACTAACTGATCAGCATACAAGATGAAGGTATCGGAACTGTGGGTTGCACCGGAAACCACATCAACCTTGGCTGGTGACTGCTTAGCAACCAGTGACTTGTTCAGTTCTGGGATGTATTCCTTCGGGCCAACCTTGTTCACTTTCTTCATGTTAGCTTCGTATTTCGTATCCTGAGTCTTGGACTTACCGTCTTTATTGACGTTGTCGTAGTTGCTTTCGGTAATCTTACCGTCTTTAACCGTGATGGAGAAGGTTACCCGATAGCCGTTGAAGTAGTTCTTTTCTTCAAGCGTGTAAGTACCATCTTTCATCTTGCCAGTGTTATTGACTTCAATTGGCTTGGTGTCCCCAGCCTGAGCCGCCTGAACTAATTGTTGGGCGTAATTCTTAAAGGTCATACTGGAATCGGTCGCACCGGAAATAACATCGATAGCGCCGACATTGGTTCCATTCTTCTTAAAGGACTTGTTTAATTCAGGAATGTATTCCTTTGGTCCAACCTTGACCTTAGCCTTCATGGCCTTTTCATAGCTGGCGTCTTTGGTCTTGGATTTGCCATTCTTATCAACGTAATCATACTTAGTAGAAGTAATCTTCCCGTCTTTGACCGTCATCGCCATTTCAACCTTATAGCCATGGTCATAGCCGGTTTCATTCAGCTTGTAAGTACCATCCTTCAACGGGCCACCTGCAACCTGCTTTTGGGTTGATGACTTCTTGACCACTTTACTGCTGGAAGCCTTGCTGCTGGATGAATTTTTGCTGCTTGAACTACTGCTGCATGCACTTAAAACCAAAGTGGACAGTGCAACAACGGCTGTCCCCGTCACAACTTTACTTAACTTCATGACATTTACCCCTTTTGCAGTTCATAACTGCGATATTGTGTTTTCAATCACATATTTAGTTTAGCTAGTCAAATCAAAAAAATCAACCAAACACGGGTATTATAAGCGCTTTCTCATTTTTTAATCGTCCTTTACGAAGCGTATTTTTGTGTCATTTTACACAAAAATGTACGGCTTTAGAAAAAGAGAGCGCGAACGTTAGACATTACGTAATTTTAAAGGCTATAATGGCTTAGATACATACTTTGTAAGAGTATGGGTAAAGCAAATGGTAAGGAGTGTTATGCATGGCGAAAACCAATATCGTCGTGGTTGGCGCGGGGTTTGCCGGGGTCTATGCGACAAAGCACCTGGCCAAGCACTACAAACGTAACAAAGACGTGACGATCACGCTGATCGATCGCCACTCGTACTTCACTTATGTCACCGAACTGCACGAAATCGCCGCGGATCGTGTCCCAGAAGACGCAATCCAATACGATTTACAGCGGTTGTTCAATCGACGTAAGAATGTCAAGCTGGTCACCGATAATGTGACTGGGATTGACCGCGACAAGAAGGAAGTTGTCACTGAAAACGGACGCTTCCCTTATGATTATGTGATCTTGGGAATTGGATCACAACCGAACGACTTTGGGACGCCTGGCGTTGCCGAACACGGTTTCACCTTGGGTAAGTGGGAAGACGCGATTCGGCTAAAGCGCCACATTGAAGACGTTGTTCGGCGCGGTTCCGAAGAGCACGATCCGGCTAAACGCAAAGCCCTTTTGTCTATCGTCATTGTCGGTTCTGGCTTCACTGGTACCGAAACGATTGGTGAATTACGTGACTGGCGCGATACCTTAGCCAAACAGTACAAGCTAGATCCGAACGAAATTCAATTTAGCTTGATGGAAATGGCGCCAACGATCATGAATATGCTAGATCGTTCAGACGCGAACAAAGCCGAACGTTACATGGAAAAACGCGGCATCAAGGTCATGAAGAATACCGGCGTTGTCGGCGTTCACGCAGATCACGTTGATCTAAAAGACGGCTCCACGTTCCCAACATGCACCTTAGTCTGGACGGCCGGGGTTAAAGCAACTGACCAAGCGAAAGATTTCGGCTTGAAACAAGGACGTGCCGGCCGAATCTTAGTCAAAAACAACATGGAATCGCAAGACGATCCAAGCATCTATGTTGTCGGCGATGTATCGTTAGTTGATCAAGACGGCACCGGCAAGGGCCAGCCGCAAATCGTTCAAGGCGCTGAGGCAACTGCCCACACCGCGTTGACGAACATTGAAGCCAAGTTGGAAAATAAGGAACAGGTTGAATATAAAGCCAACTATTCCGGATTTATGGTCAGCTTGGGTTCAAAATATGGTGTTGCCAATATCATGGGCTGGCTGCACCTTTCCGGTTTCTTTGCGATGTTGATGAAACATTTAGTCAACATGCTCTACTTCGTTCAGATCTATTCCGGTTATTATTTATTCGAGTACTTCATGCACGAATTTTTCCGGACCCGCAATGGCCGCAACATGTTCCGCGGACATCTTTCCCGTCAAGGCAATGTTTTATGGACACTGCCTGCCCGTCTCACATTAGGCGCTATGTGGTTGATTGATTGCTGGCCGAAGATTCAAGGTAAAGAGTCATGGTTCATTGACAAGCTCCGGTTGCCATTTAGCTGGTTACAACCGGCTGCTACCAGTGGTGCCTCTGCTGCTGGCGCTGATGCAACCAGTGCTGCTTCCGGGGCCGCTGCCGGTGCTGCCAAAGCAACCAAGACCGTCTTCTCCCTTTCATATCAGTATGGTAATGATCCGATGATGGTCTTTGACAAGATGCCAAACTGGTACTACAGCATTACCAAGACCTTGATTCCTAATCAGCAAGTTGCCTTCTTCATGCAAAAGGCCATGACGATTATGGAAATTCTGATTGGGCTTGCGCTTGTTGCCGGTTTATTCACCTGGTTGACCTCTGCTGCTACGATCGCTTTTGTCGGCGTCTTCTGCCTCAGTGGTATGTTCTACTGGGTTAACATTTGGATGATCCCGATGGCCTTTGCCTGCATGAACGGTTCCGGCCGCGCATTTGGGCTCGATAAATGGGTTGTCCCTTATCTCCAGAAAGTCTTTGGCAAATGGCGCTATGGAACACCGCGATCTCTTTACGGTACCGATGCACTCAAATAATTGTCTACACAAAAGGCTCTGGGTGGACTTACCTAGAGTCTTTTTTCAAGAGCGGGAAGCTGCTGCGGTCTCTTTTATCGGCCACGACTGCTCCCCGTCCTTCGTGTTCACATCATCGTTTTGAAGTCATGAACTTGAACGCGATTCAATTTCACTAGATTGGAGGCTCACAATGAAACGGCCAAATACCTTTAAACGTTATCTTAAGATGATTCGCCCATTTGACTGGATCATTGTTGGCGGCCTGTTTATCGCAGCGTTCATTCCGTATCTTATTTTCGGCATTCATGAGAATCAGCAGCAAGCAACCGCCTCGCAACAGGTATTAACAGCCGTGGTGACCCATGACGGCCATGAAGTTTATCGCAAGCGACTAACCGGTCATACTGGGACCAGCCACTTCACCTATCGTGATAAAGACGGTGACTGGAATAAGATTGAAGTCAAAGGCGCGGGAATCGCGATTACGGAAGCTAACTGTCAGGATCAGGTCTGCGTTCGCCGCGGTCGGATTACGAAACCCGGTCAAACAATTGTCTGCCTGCCGCATAAGCTACTCATTGCGATTAAGTCAAATAAAGGCGATAGCAACACGGGAGGTATGGTGACCGAATGAGTGTTTATAAAGCCGACCGTACCCGGCAGTATATCTATATTGCCTTACTCTGCGCTCAAGGCGTCATTATCGGCCTACTCGAGCGTATGATCCCGTTTCCCTTTGCCTTTGCGCCTGGTGCCAAATTGGGCCTGGCCAATTTAATCACGATCATTTCATTGTTCACGATGTCAATTCCCGACAGCTTTATTCTGATGTGCTTGCGACTGCTGCTCACCACACTACTTGGCGGCACCTTGTCAACCTTTCTTTACAGTGGTGCTGGTGCGGTTTTATCGTGGTTTGGCATGTTACTCATTAAACAATTAGGTGAAAAACGTGTCAGTATGATCGGTATTTCTGCAGCAGGTGGCATTTTGCATAATGTCGGCCAGCTCTTGATGGCATCCTTCATCGCCCAAAGCTGGACCGTCATGCTCTATTTACCGATTCTCGCGTTTATGGGCATTCTGGCGGGCATTGCGGTTGGGATTGCTGCTAATTTTCTTTTTGAACACATCGATATCTTACGACGACTCCGCTATGATCGCACCAAGCGTCGTAAAAAAGGAGCTACACATGAAAATTCATCCCATGTGGCATGAATACCCGACGTTGGCGCCGGAGCTTGCTTCAGCGCTAACGTTGATTGAAAAACAGATCACAACCAACAATACACCTGTGGCCAAGGCGATCATGGAAATGATTAATGGCGGTGGCAAATTGTTACGGCCGGCGTACTGTCTGCTTTTCTCCCGGTTTCAAGACACGGATCGCGAGAAAATGATTGCACTGGCGGCCGCCATTGAGACGCTTCATACCGCCACTTTGATCCACGACGACATTATCGATAAATCTCCAACCCGCCGCAATCAGGTGACGATTCAAAAACAATTCGGCCCGGACACAGCAGTTTATGCTGGCGATTATCTCTTTGTTGTCTGCTTCAAGCTGTTGGCACATTACGCCTCAAGCCTCCGCAGCATTCAACAAGACAGCGGCAGCATGGAGAAAATCTTAAAAGGCGAACTGGATCAGATGGCCACACGCTACCAAACCCAAATCACCATTAATGACTATCTCAAGCAGGTTTCCGGAAAAACCGGCCAGCTCTTTGCGTTAAGCTGTTTTGTCGGTGCCTACGAAAGCGGCGGAACAACGAACTTTGCCAAAACGGCCGAAAAAATCGGCATGAACATTGGCATCGCCTTCCAATTGCTAGACGACATTCTCGATTACACTAGCGATGGCGAAACTTTGGGCAAACCGGTTTACGAAGATGTGCGCAGCGGCGTCTACTCAGCACCACTCATTTTGGCCATGCAGCGCGATCGCCAAGCCTTTTTGCCGCTGTTAGCGAAAAAAGAACACATTAGCGATACCGAGATGATTCAACTGCGCGATCTTGTCATCAAGTATGAAGGTGTCAAGCAGGCCTACACTATGGCGCAACAACGTACTGAACTGGCGACTGCCGGTTTGCAGAAGTTGCCTGCCGGCGCTGCACGAGACGATTTAATCCGTTTGACGGAGAGCCTTTTGAAGCGCAAATCTTAATTCGTATTAACCGGATCTTAAGCAACCAGCAGAAATTGAGCTGGTTGCTTTTTTGTTAATGCAGATGTACAACAAATCCTCTAACTCCTAGATCGCTATCAGGTTCGATTTTTCTTACTCTCGATTAATGACCATTAACTTTTCATTTTTGATCTGTTTATCTGCCCATGGTCTTTACGGCGTCTTGTCGATATGTAGCCCATTTTGATGAAAAATCTCTTCGCTTCATGAGAAAATTCCACGACTTTTTCGCTTTCACAATTGTTGGAATTTGTTATTTAAAGTCGAACTTCCATCTGTGAAAAATCACCTAAATAATCAAGTTAGTACAAAAGTCTCATTCGATAAATCCGCTTTCAATGGGAACGAAAACAGCTTACTATAGGTTCACAATTTTAAATCCTGGAAGTCAGTAGTCTATTTTTTAATAGTGGGTAATCGTTATGGAAAATAAAGCTAAACTCTTTAATTCCGGCAAGATAATTGTCAGTCATATCGTTTTCCCCTTGGTTCTAGCTATTGCGGTTGGCATCACCACTTCTGGATCATTTGTTTACCAAGCCGTTAATCATGAAGAACCCGTTGTCGTCCAGGCTGCTTCATATCCCACTCCTGCAAAGCGCGGTATCACCCCATATGGATTGGGTAATGATACGGTTTACGTTTACTACTCAGCCTCACAAATGGCTGCAGTTAAAGCGGCTTCAAACACCCATGCAAATGCTAGACTAGCTTTTGCGGCTGCTTTTGGCGCCATAAATCAATACGCAGGGCTTCTGGCAACGGCCGCATTGATTCGAACAAACACCCAATTCAATAACTTTAGAGAGGCGATCAATTCGGCTATTTCTAAAAAGAAAGGCTTGCAGCTTCAGTACAAAACAACTTTCGATGATGGTAATAACAGCGCTACCTGGGGAGCATCATTTGTTGTTAAGTAATTAGCATTTCCCTTAAATCGACCCCATGCAATGTACATTGCTGAATTGAAGGAACAATCAGCTCATCTGCTGGTTGTTTTTTTGCGTTCCACGAAGCATAGTTATCCATAGAGCGTTCAACCATTCTCAACCCAGGAAAGTGTGAGTGACATGACCACCATTGCCGTTTTTTCAGATATCCATGGCAACTTAGCAGCGTTAGAAGCCGTGTATGCAGATGCGATTCAACATGGCGCTGAAACTTATTGGTTCTTAGGTGATCTTTTTGGGCCCGGACCAGACGTTCAGCCATTGTGGGAAGAATTACAAACCATCAATCCGACAATCAAAATCCGGGGCAACTGGGAAGACTTCTTGATCACCACATGGTCAGGTAGAGATCGTCTATCTCCCATGCAAAAGAAAATTGAAGCTTATATTTTGAACCACCTGCATGATCCGGCCAAAATTTGCGCCACCCTTGCCAGTTGGCCGCTTCACCAAGAAGTGACGGTTAATGGGGTGCAAATTGGGCTCTCACACCATCTTCCCGCCAATAACAGCGGGGATATGCTCTCAGTCCGTGCTGAAGGTTCCGCATTATCGGCATTATTCAGTGGACCCCGTAGTACCCTTGACTTGGCTATCTATGCCCACATTCACCATCCCACAATGCGGTATGTCGACTTAAGCATGCCGACCCAAATCGCTGATGCCTTTGATTATGCCAAAGCCGATGAACGCCTTGTTTTGAACCTTGGCTCAGTCGGTTTACCTTTCGACAAACCAACTCGTCGGTATCAAGAGTGGCGCGCTGAGTATCTCTTATTGGAAGTGACTGACGACGGCGCAATCAATCCGCAGTTTCGCCGAATTTCTTATGATCTGCAGCGAGAATTCAAGCAGGCGCAGGCAATGGACATGCCGTTTGCTGAGAATTATCGGCATAATTTTTATATTTAAGCGGGGGAGGTTTGCTGTGCATATTTTTCTGCTTTTGTTAGGATTTTAGTCGGCCCAACATTTAAAAGATTCAGTATACTGATATACATTGTAACTGGATGGCATAGAGACTGTTTACAAGCAAAAAAAGTCCCATAAAATTGGGACTTTCTGTACTTCAAACACTCCTATTAAATTGTTAAGGCTGATGCTATTAGTTGATTTATCGCATATCTGGAGAAAATATCCTGTTAATATCGTATGGAAGCCTTCACTACTCTGACCTATCTTTAAAATAAACGCTCCCTATGAGTACAGCAATCATTAGATAACCAGTTAATTTAAAATATTGCGTCCAATAAAGCTCACCCAGAAAAAGAAGATCATAACCAATATTAAAGAGCATCAACGCCAACCATAGTAAAAATCCTCCAAGATATGTCTTGGCTTTATTCTTAACGTTTACCACCCCAGACCGCATTGTACGGCATACCATGCCAATACGGTTGCCATAACAGCTGCATTACGTTTAATACCCTGAGCTGCTACTTTAGCAACGATAGCCTTTGCTGCTTCCAACCAGAGCTTTTTGTCAATATAAGCCACGATAGTATTGACATTGACCATGCTTCGGATTTCCTCACCGAGTTTTCCCAGCATGCAATTTCCAATATCGGCTAGATCGCGTTGAACAATTCGATGCTCCGTTGGAAAAATACGAGATTCATTCTCAGAGATACCGATAAACCTTTCTGTAGCCTGAATTTCATCTTTTCCATATTTGGCAATGAGATAATCAATGTTAAGATTTTCAATATCGCCATCTACAAACATCTTTTCTAGTTCCTTGGCGATGGCTTGCTCTTTTGGCGTTGCCGAGTTTACAGTAATCTCGTCTGCTTTAGTTGCTGCATTGACCGGTTTGGCTCCGGTTAGCATTAGACTAACAAACAATGTCGTTGTGAATATCGCTAGCAATGCAAGAAATTTAGGTGTTCTTTTCCACTTCGACTGAAATTCCATGTGAATCCCCCCATCTGTTAAGCGAGTTACTCGCTTTTTTTGTCAACATCCGCCATAATTTATCCAGGAACAATAATAACGTCATCACCCACCGGATAAGTGTCATTCAGGATCTCTGTCAAATCCGGCACACGGATTTCCCCCTTTCTCCTCCAACCTCCTTCGACATTTACACTGATAATTTAATCAAACTTCAGCTAAAAAAATTCAAAAGTCGAGTATTTTCTACATGAGAGGTGAAGAAATGTTTGCTGATCAATTTACTTGTGGTAACTTATTTCGCCAAATTCGTGAACGTCGTCATCTTAAAATCGCCGATGTACAAGGACCCTTACACAAGACTTCAGTTTCTTTCTTTGAGACTAAAGATGCCAACATCCGTCTTTTTAGCCTGATGGAGATCTTGAAGCCAACAATGACAGAACCCCAGGAATTCTTTGAGTTAATTGATCAAACGCATAGCCAATTGCGTCGCTTTTTTAGAGAGCTCAGTACCTTATATGAAAGTCTGGATTTAGAGGGCTTACAAATGCTCTTGACCGACTATCATGAAATTAAACGATCTGAAACACCACAGTATATGCTCAAGCTAATCGTTATGTCTTGTATTGCTAAAATTAAGGAACAAAGCCCAGTTTTCTCGGCTGAGGATGAAGAGTGCATCCAGCAGTTTTTGTTAACAGAAGGGCGTTGGTTCCATTTTGAGTATCTGGTATATGCCAATTTGTGCCACTCACTCTCCAATCGCATCAATGACCGCTTACTTCGCCATATGGTCACCAAATATCAAGAATTTCACCTATCTCGGTACGATGAGGCTTTTGTTGGTGCTTTTTATAATATTTCCGCGAGGTACTTAAAAGATGCCGATTATGACCGTGCCTTATCAATGCTAGATATAGTTGCCGACTTTCCTGTCAAAAATACAGCCCTGTATCTGCGGCATCATGTGGCATTCATCCGGCTAGCTGTGCCGATCTTAAAGTACCAAGATCAGGACGCCAAAAAGAAACTAGCTGCCTTACTGATGGCCACAGAGATCATTGACCCGAAGTTATATAAGACGAATATGGCGTGGATGAAGTCTCTGAATTTAGATCCCGAGGCAATCTTAAATAACATCACCTGAAGAAGTGCTGGGTCCCCATGGAAGAGGAGAACGATTAACCTAGTATTCTAAGGTGGAATATTTGATGTTAGCCTAGGATTAAACAGTTTGCAAAAAGCAGCAAGTCCACCCGTCTTAGCACAGACGGGGCGAACTTGCTGCTTTGTTAATTTCATTTATTCAAGGTTGCACATCCCAAACAAAGTCAAAAAATGTATAGCGCTAAATCTCATTGATTCACTAAGGTTCCAACATACCAAGTTGTCCAAATAAGCAACAAAGACAGTACGCCGACCAGGACAAATCGTTTCAAACTAAACTTTTTATCAGGAACCAGCCGTCCGTACCCTATATAACCGGCCATGGCAAGCGTTAATACGATTAACACTCGATGCAAACCTTCAAGAAATGTCATAATTTTTTATGATTAATCTATGCCTCTGCCCTTTGTCAAACTCAACTAGACTAATTCACTCGCATTTTTAATCTTTAACAATACCGAATCCAAGCCGGCTTTACACGATTATCCGTTTCACATTCAACAAATCTTTATGATCGTAAATCACACTCACGCTTTTTGAAATATCAGCCTAAACTCATCCGCCAACGAAAGCGGCGCAACACTATATGGCACGTCATGAGTCACAAGTCCTAAAACAAGTTTTTCACGTGTTGCCTCATCCAATTTTGCCAAATCAATAAGCACCTGATCACGATCAATATCTAATATCGCATCCGCACTAACATCGGTTAACAGCTGAGGTGTCTGCCGCATTTTCAAAAAGTTTGGTTGGCTCTCATGCATATTGATTTGTTTGACAATCTTGCCCGCCCGCAGAAAAAGAATGCGATCAGCCAAGCTTTGCAGGTTGTCCAGTAAATGCGAGACCATGATGACGAGCTTGCCATTTTCTCGCAGTTGCTGAATTTGACCCGAGATCAGCGCAACATTTTCCGGGTCAAGGCCGTTCATGGCTTCATCCAGTAACATGATCGGCGTATCCGAAGCCACGACCATTGCAAAACATAATCGCTGTTTCATTCCGAGCGAATAGGTGCTGACTTTTTGGGTGATATAACTGCGCATTTTCAAACCATCGACTAAGGCATCGAGCGTGATCTGACTCTGCCACATGTTTCGGTACAATTTCAAATGTTCATAGCCATTTAACTCACCAAAAAGCTCGCTTTCTAAAGGGAATGCACAAATTTTTTGATGAATCGCCTTAATCGCTTGATTGCTTTCGTAACGCAGCCCGTCCACCTCTACATAGCCACGGTCAGGCTTTAGATTATTCATGATGACATTCAAAAGCGTGGTTTTACCTGTGCCATTCGGAGCCACAAGACCGACAATTTCTTTCTGATTTAAAGTGAGCGTGATGTCATCTAAGACCTGCTTTTTGTTGGCAAAGGACAATCCAATATCATTTAGCTTTAGCATGATGCCACCTCTCTCTTTTTCGGGTGCCGTTTGTGAGCCAGGCAAAATATAATGACTTCAAGTACAATTATCACGCTCAGAATCATGATCAACCCGAACACGAAGGTCATTTGTGTCGTCTCATACCTGAAGTTTTGAAAGCCCACCACCAACCGGCCGATATTGAAGTAACTCGGCAGCAAGTATAACGAGTTGTGATTAATGGCGACTAAGCCGGGTAGAAAATAAAGACTTTCGCTAACTAGCAACAGGATTGTCACCGCCAAACTGGCAAACTCACTTTTCAAGATTAACTGTAAGACAACCTGCAGACGAATGATCAGCCATACGCTTAACAGTAAAAGAACAAGGGCTTCCCCGATAAACTGGCCTAGCGAAATTGTGCTGAAAGTGAGCCCTTCATACACCGGTATCGGTAAGGACAGACTGCCAATTCCGAACTTGATCATGTTAAACGGTAATAAGATGGCCAAAAAGCCAAGTAACAAGCCGCCACTCATTAGTAACGCTGACAAAGATTTGTCATTGAGCATGGCCCAAGTTGTTAACGGGAAGTTTTTCAAAATCGATTGTTTCTTGCGATCTCTTGTCACTAAATCCGTACTGATCATCGCCGTCAAAAGCAATAACGACAACGCCAGTCCATAAAAGAACGCGCGTTGCAGCTGCTGTAAGGCTGTTTGTTGATTAATCACCGCTGCCGTGACGTTATTGTTTGCCATATTTGCATATTGACGCAACCGAGTCCGCGCCTCTAAATTCCAATAATGGCCATTACGGTTCTGATTGCCTGAACCTGCATCGCGGACCACATTCGGATCACTATAATATTGCAGCGGATAACTAAGCCACGGCTGCCCTTGTAGCACTAAGCGATCAGTAAGCGCTAATTCGTCAGCCATTGATGCTGCTACCCGATTGTATTTGCCTTGCCCAGCCGCTTTCAACTGCGCGCGTTCAGCTTTCATAAACTGAGGAACATAGGTACCAGCGTTGGCAATGGTCGGATAGTTAGGAAATGCCGGATTGAAGGATTTCATGAATTTTGCATTTTTCTGGTACTTAGCGGTCACCTCCTGGCGTGAAAAGTTTTCCAAAGTGCTATTTGCAGGTAAGTATTGATAGCAGAGCCAAAAACTCCATAGCAAAAAAATTAAGCACGCGCCCCAATTTTTCTTACTGAGGAGATTTTGTTTGATTTGAAAGGCTATGTATGAACGATTACGACTCATTTTTTGCACGCCCCCACCTTGAAATCACGAATAAAATACCCGTCAGCCAGATTAACATCATCCCCAAACCTGTCACCCAACCGATGGGCAGATGATCGTTTATTAGAAAATGGCCTGAATACACATTAGCAATGCTTAAATAAGGTAGCGGTGTTAAATAGAACACTGCTGGCAGCGATGGACTGAATGTCACGATGATTATTACGGTAATCAAAGCAAGGAGCGTTGCATAGAAATTTCCGATCAGTCGATTCAACCAAATGGCTACGACCGACATCAATACTGTGAGCACAACTGCATAGACCGCAATCAGTAAACCGGCAAGCCAACTGGGAACCGTGGTGATCTTGTTTATCAAGGTAAAAGCGGTTGGATAGTTCCAGTCCCCGAAACCGATAACGATTCCTAAAAGTATTAATCCCACAACTGGCAGAACCAAAAACAATCCGATACTCAATTGAAAGTTTGCTTTGACGTGGGCCGCCATTTTACCAAGAAAATGAACCGGCATGTTCCTCAAAATACTTTGGTGCTCAAGTTCTACTAACCATGAATCTCCGACTAAATAGGCGATTAAAAAAGGTGCGCACACTGCGATGACCTGAAATAATAAGGCGCCATAGTCACTGGCAGTCTTGATGGCAACCCGCGGCGAACCTTGAACTTGTTGTAACTTTCTGGCAACCGCGATCTTCCCGGTCACGGCTTCTTTGGTTGGGATTAATAGTCCACTAGCACCGGCAAAATCAAGTGAATAACTTTTAAGTTGTGCCTGTGCCAATTCGACCTGCCCATTAAGAATCATGCCGGCATCATGGACGAGTAAGCCACTATCAATCTTGCCGGTTCCTGAAAGTTGCTCATTCAGCGCCTGCACCATTTTTCCTTGTTTGCTGGTTTTCGAATAGCTTTGGGCATCATAGCGTAAATAACTCGATTGCACCGACTGTTGAATCCTAAATGTCTCAATCTTCAAATCGGCAATCTGCTGAAATTTAGCAACCCAAAACAAGCCAATCACTAGAAAAACCATAAATAGTTCGCCTACCAGATTTTTCTGATTCAGCATCACTTGCTTTTGAAAGAAGGCGCTTAGCTGTTTCATCTTAAATGCCTCTCTGTTCACCCATTTTTGCTTTCTCTGGTCAAAACTTTACTCAAAGTGAAATTCTGTGAGTTGCTTTAACATACTGAATCAATAGGTCCACATATTTTGAGTATATTGATAAAATATGAGCCCAGCAAAAACCAGCTATTTCTTTACTAGTTCATACCTTCTATCCTCTTTATCCATTGATTAGTACATGATGAGTTTTACATTACATTAAAATGAGGCCGCCATCAAGTAAGAGCTCAAATTAATCGTGCAGCACGTCCGCCATAATGTGCTGCACGGCGAGGAAGTCTGCGTGTAAAGACCTTGGACGCGTGTTTTCTTTTATGCCCATAACGCGCTCCCCGGCGCAGGGATCTGCATGTAAGGACCTCAGGCGCAATGGCCAAGACCGGGCCATCACGCCTGAGGCCACTTACACTCCGATCCCTAACCGCGCCGGCTCGCGCTTACCAAAAAAGCCAAAGCACCGCAGCCTTCAAAAAGACTGGGTACCTTGGCTTATTAAACCTGCATCAATGAGTGTGAACTTTTGCAGCGATTTGTTTGCCAAAATCTGTTTGATCAAAATGATCGATAATGTCCTTAAGCTCAGCATACCGCAGACTAGCGCCGAACAACGGACTTCCCGGTTCGGTCATAATACCGTCTGCTAATCGATTGTGGACAACAGTGTCAAAGCCCATTCGATCAACAAAAGCCGCTACTTGATCAACAGCCGCGGGATCATCGCCGGTCACAAACAGCGCCTTGCGTTTTGAATTCCCTTTAGGCCGCGCTTCTTCTTGCAGGTTATGATAGCCCATATGATTGAAGGTTTTGACAATTTTGGCACCTTTAAAATAGGCTTGAACCTGTTCACTCGAAGTGGTCGTTGGATCTAACACTTCTTCGCGAATACCGTCTGTTTCCCACCAGTAATTCATCGCGTCAATGACCAAATGACCTTTGAGTAAGTCTGCATCAATATTTTTATACCGGCTTAACGGGATTGCTAAAATGATCAAGTCACTGTTAGCCACCACCTCGGCATTTTCGGAAGCAATCGCGCCGGGGACGAGGGTTTTGATGGTTAAGGCGATTTTTTTGACTGTGCCTGAGCCGGAAATTCGGACAGTATAACCGGCATCTAAGGCCAAACCCGCAAGAACGATGCCGACTTTACCAGCACCAAGAATGCCTATACGTTGAATCGCCATTATTTCACCGCCGCCTTTTCTGCTAGAATTTCTTTAACCCGCGGGATGACTTTCGTGCCATACAACTCAATCATGCGTTCACGCTGAGCCGCAGTTTGGTTGCCGGCACCGTAAACAAGGTCAAAGCGGCCCAAATCCAGCAGATCGATTGTTTCTGCCATGCGCCGCGCCACGGTTTCCGGATTGCCGACATAAAAAGAGCCCACTTTAGTTTCACCATCGAACTGTTCGCGACTCATCGGTGCCCAGCCGCGAGTTAAGCCGATGCGGTCAAAATTGGCTTTGATATTCTTGAAGGCGACTTCAATTGCTTCATCTTCGTCATCTGCAATAAAGCCATGAGAGTGGACGGCGATTGGAAATTCAGGTTTGCCGAGTTCCTTTGCGGCAGCATGGTACAGCTGAATATATGGCTTAAACCGACTCGCCTGACCGCCAATAATCGCGATGATCACTTTATAGCCGAAGTTAACCGCTCGAATGACAGATTCCGGTGAGCCGCCGATACCAATGTATGTCTCCAGTTTGCCGTTTTCTGTTTTGGGATAAACTTCCTGATTCTTCAAAGCAGCGCGGAATTTTCCTGACCAGGTCACTGCTTTTTCATTGCGCAAGGCATCGTACAAGCCAAGTTTTTCGTTGAACAAGTCGTCATAGTCGGTCAAATCGTAGCCAAATAACGGGAAGGATTCGGTGAATGATCCGCGGCCTAACATTACTTGCGCGCGCCCGTCAGACAACGCATCTAAAGTTGCAAAGCGCTCATAAACCCGGACCGGATCATCGGAACTGAGCACCGTGACCGCCGTAGCAAGCTTAATTTGCTTGGTCACTGTCGAAATCGCTGCCAAAACCGTTTCCGGACTTGAAACGCTATAATCCGGGCGATGATGTTCGCCCACTCCGAAAACCTGAATGCCTAATTCGTCAGCCAGTTGACCTTCCCGCACAATCTGTCGAATCGAGGCCGCCGCCGTTTGTAAACTGCCATCTTCATTCGCCACAATGTCACCAAACGTCTCCAGACCAAACTGTAAATGCTCAATGTCTACCATCAAAAAAGCCTCCCAAACGATAATACTTACTTTTTGTAAGTTGATAATCGTATCATAGCCTTTTTTCTGGCGGGTGGCAAGCTTTCACACAGATATTCATACGAGAATACGCCAATTCATTTATCCAGAGACGCAAAAAAGTCCGATCATCGTGCGACGGTCATAAGCCAATATTGACAATGACCCGCTGCGTAACCGGACTTTTTAAATGAAGTCACATCTGAAGACTTATTCTTTTGGTTTCGGCCGACGTTCCAAGTGGCGCCGCATTTTATCGAGCAAGAAGAGTTGATCATTATTCCATGGGCTATTACGGCGAGCTAGATGCGCGGCGTAACTAGACGTATCATGGTTAAATTCACGTTCCGAGCGTTGCACTTCCTTGAGAAAGTCGCGCGAACTGATGCGTAGAGCGCCGCGGGAAAAAACCGTCCACTGCTCTGCTTGATCACTGGTGACCACGACCAGCTGCACCAGCGGCGAGTTCATCTCCTGAGCCAGTCGTTCGATATAGCTGTCGGCAGTTTCGTCTTCTTTCGTGAAAACCACTTGCAAGTCCCACTTGGCATAACTTTTACCGATTCCCGGAACATACATGGCATCGAAAACCACAATCATTTTCGCATTTTCATGACTGCGGTATTCAGCCAGAATATCCAGTAAGCGATCACGGGCGACATCGAAATGATCTTCTGCTTTCAACTTGGCGAGTTCAGGCCAGTTACCGATGACGTTATAGCCATCCACAATCATAATATGTTCGCGCATTTACTTACCCTCATGGCGACTGGCAAAAGCTTGATACATCAAGATGCCCGCCGCAACACTCGCGTTAAGGCTCTGCACGTGACCGGCCATGGGAATGGCAATGGTGGCATCCATCAATTTGGCAATTCCCGGCGAAATGCCTTTGCCTTCATTGCCGATGACTAACGCCGTGCTGCCTTTTGCGTCCCACTGGCGATAATCCTGCCCATCCATGGCGGTGCCAAAAATCCACATGCCGCGATCTTTCAAGATTTTGATGGTTTGCGCTAGGTTCGTGACCCGCGCAACCGGCACATATTCGATCGCCCCAGTGCTGACTTTGGCCACGGCACTGGTCAAACCGACTGCCCGATGCTTTGGGATAATAATGCCATGCACCCCGCTCGCATCAGCCGTTCGCAAAATCGAGCCGAGATTGTGCGGATCTTCCAAGTTATCCAGCAATAAGAAGAACGGATCTTCCCCTTTATCTGCCGCGTGCTTAAACAGATCGTCCAATGTTGCGTAAGCATATGGCGTCATCGCCAAGAGAACCCCTTGATGATTGCCGTGGTCACTCATGAGATCAAGTTTTTGCTTTGGAGCCGTGGCGACTAAGATCTTCTTCTTTTGCGCCATGCCGACAAGATGCTGAATCGGTTCGCTTTTTAGATCGGTCTGGACAAACAGCTTGTTAATGGTGGCTGCGGTTCCGGCCTTGAGCGCGGCTTCAACTGCATGGCGGCCGAAGACGAATTCATCTGGCTCATGTTCATTATTTGGTGCTTGCGGCTGTTTTGCCATGACCCGTCTTCCCTTCTTCAACGTATTGGATACACCATGCGGCTAGCTCGGCAACGCGATCATCGCGGCCTTCAAGATGCAAGTAACCAAACAGTGCTTCAAATCCTGTCGAGATGCGATACGTGACCACATCCGTATGTTTGGCATGGGTGTAACTTTTGGCATTGCGCCCATGCTTGAAAACTTCTGTCTCTTCGGCACTTAACAAATCCGCCGTCTGCATCCCGGCAATCAACGCCGCTTGTGCCTTGGCGGAAACAAAATCCTTGGCTGCGCGTTGCAAGGCTGCCGGGCGCACCAGTCCGCGTTTGAGTAAGTGTTCCCGAATATAGACTTCATAAACTGCATCGCCTAGATAGGCCAGTGCAATCCCGTTCAATTGTTTTGGATCAAATGTCATTTTCTACGCCACCGTGTCCCTTGAGGAGTGTCTTCCAAAATAATCCCTTGTGCTGCCAGCTGATCGCGAATCTCATCGCTCTTGGCAAAATCTTTCGCCGCGCGCGCCACATCCCGAGCCTTCACCAAGGCGTCAATATTCGCATCCAGATTGGTCGGGTCGGTGAAAACAACCCCGAAAATCTGCAGCCAAGCATCATACTGATTCAGGAGATCATTGACACTTTCCTGTTTGACGGTATCTTCATTGGCATATTCATTCAACAATTTGGCAAGATCAAATAGCACAGTCAGGCCATTTTGCACGTTCACATCATCGTCCATTGCAGCAATGAAACGGTCTTTTAAGGTTTTAAGCTCAGCAGTGATCTGTGCATCAACGCCGGCAACAGCATTGGCACGGCGATAGACCAAGTTTTCCCGGGCAATTTTCAAACGATTTAAGCTATTAGCAGCATTCTTTAAATTCGCCTCTGAATACCGAATCGGCATCCGATATTGCGTCCCTGCCATGAAGAAACGCAAAACCTGGGGATCGACCGTTTTGAGAATGTCGTGGACCGTAATAAAATTACCCAGCGACTTGCTCATTTTCTGGTCATCTTCGCCAATGGTCACAAACCCGTTGTGCATCCAGTAACGCACAAACTGCTTGCCGGTTTTGGCTTCACTTTGGGCAATTTCGTTTTCGTGGTGCGGAAATTCCAGATCCTGACCGCCGCCGTGAATATCAAACGTATCCCCAAGCAGTTGGGTACTCATAACCGAGCATTCGATGTGCCAACCTGGCCGCCCTTTACCCCATGGTGAGTCCCAACTGATTTCACCGGGTTTAGCAGCTTTCCACAAGGCAAAATCGATTGGATCTTCTTTCTTGTCCAGCTCTTCCTGTGTGATATGCTGACTGGCACCTTCTTCGAGTTCATCAACATTTTGATGGGATAACTCGCCGTAATGTTTGAATTTACGGGCGCGATAATAAACATCCCCATCAACCGCATATGCATAGCCTTTTGCAATTAAATCCTGGACGAAATCGACAATGTCCGGAATCATCTGACTGGCACGCGGATGCGCCGTCGCCGGTTCGATGCCAAGCGCAGTGGTATCCTCCATGAACGCATCAATAAAACGTTGCGCCAGATCAAGGGGAGCTTCCCCGGTTTTGTGTGCAGCGGTGATAATTTTATCATCGACATCAGTGAAATTCGAAACATAGGTGACCTTAAATCCGCGATATTCAAAATAACGGCGGATTGTATCAAACGCAATGGCACTGCGCGCGTTACCGATGTGGATGTAATTATAGACAGTCGGGCCGCAGACATACATTCGGATTTCTCCGGGATGCAAGGGTTTAAACGGCTCTTTTTGTCGCGACATCGTATTATATAGCGTTAACATCGGCTCATTTCCTTCCTGTAGCGTCTTACCTGCATTTTACAGGAAACAGCAGCGTTTATAAAGGAACGTGACGCGGTTGGCGGTAATAATTCTTCCGCCTTTCAAAAAGGAAACCTTCAAATTATCTGTAAATGCCAAGATTCTCACCGATGAGAAAATTCTTCCTCCCATTTTTTACCAAAGGCGGGGCTTATGATAGTCAGAACATGTATAAGTTGCTCCAATTCGTCCTGATCGCTGTTACAATTCTTAAGCTTAACCTGGCATCGCCTTCGCAAAAGCTCAGCTTGTATCCGAATGTAAAAGTGATCATCCGGTAGTCCGTGCATTTGTAGTTGCGTTAATGTTATCAAGGCTCTTTCATAGTCGCTTTGATAGTAAAACATTGCAGCCGTATTATATAGTGCCTGAAAAAAAAGATCCTGCTGACCATTTTTTTGCTTTAAAGCGAAATGAATGGTCAGCAGCTTTTCAAATAGCTTTTCAAAGTATTTAGACTCTAGAAAAGGAATGCAGTCTATGTACAAAATATATTCCAATGAATACCAAGAAGTTCGTTTCATCAAGTAATTCATAACAGTTTCTGAGTCTTGTTTAGAAAAACATTCTGCGCCATCTTCAATATCGAGCTTGACCGCAGTAACCATAATAGAACGTAACTTAAAAAGTATGTTATGCGTCTTTGAGAATTCTTGAATCAGTTCTTGCTTCAGTTGATATAGTTGGCCAATATTTTTTTGCAAAGATAACTGCAATAACTTCTGGTTAAAATCCTGTTGCGATAAATCAACATCAGAAGTTTTAAACTGATTCTTTTTCTCAAAGAGTTCAAAGAATTCCGCTGGCTCAACACACACATTGTGCAAAAGCGTAAAAAGATTCTCCGCAGAAATCTCTGTTCGACCGTTTTCAAACTTAGAAACCGTACTTATGTTTAGGGGCCTAGCTATATCGGAAATACGGAGTCCCCGATCAGTACGAATTTCTTTAAAGAGTTGGCCTAAACTATATCGCTCCAATTTTCTCACTTCCTGTTGATGAGATGAATTTTAATTTTATTATAATCAAATGTTCTTTGTTGTACATGAAAAATTTTAATTTAAGCAATTAGTCTGAGTCCATTTCCAGATCCTGTTAATATCAACAAATAAGGAAGGAAAATATGTTTCAAAGTACTCCCGCAATTGTTAGTTGACAATATGTTAAGCTTCAATCAGCTTCAAGTTGGTCTATCAGTAACGGCTATAGCGTTTCAAATGCGATAGAATGGCTGAATGCCCACGTATCAAAATGAGTGAAGGGTGATGTACCACTAATGATTAATGCCTACTTTTTACAAAAACTTCTGTGGGGTGTTAATGTTGTATCACTGATTGTAATGTTATGTTTTTTATTGCCGGGATATACTGATCAGTACTGGCTAATTTTTATATGCCTACAACTCGTTGTTAACATCCTTGATCGAGGACTTTTACGTCAGCATCTACCAGAAAAATATTCCGACTCAAATATTGGTGGAAGCATCAGGTACCTTATTCTGGCGGTTGGACTACCACTTTTCTACCCGGTAGTTTCCCACAATCGTTACTTGTGGTTAATGGTAGTCATTGGAAGTATAAACGTTATATTCACTCTGGCTTCTGATGCATCAAAACGAACCAAATATAAGAAGTCTTGAAAAAATATATTGCAGTCACCAAGAACTTTCTCGAAACATAAAAGCAACGCAAACTCATGAGTAGCATGGGTTTGCGTTGCTTTTGCACTTTCATTTTTTAGTGCTGTAAAAGTGAACCTTAACAGCTAAAAGTTTCCTTAACCAGCTGATGCGCCGAGGTTGCTTGGCAGTTTTCGACTAAATCGGACTTAAAATGATGCGATCTTGGCATTAATCTCCCCACCACGATGATGTGGTAATAGAAAAAGCTATCAAAACTGACTCATAAACCATCAAGCCCTAAATCTTCAAAAAAGTTCATCAAGACCTGTCTTAAGCCCTTTGCTTTTAATCAATCTTCCGCTTTAGATTCAAAATGTTTAACGGGTCGAACAAGTCTTTGATTCGATGTTGTAACTCATCAACAGCAAAGCCGAGTTCTTCGTTGTTCCATTGATTCTTGCTCATCCCCACAGCATGTTCGCCGGAAATTGTTCCGCCTAGTGCAAGAGCTTTGCGAAACATCATGCGAATTGCCTGCAGCGCTTCTTTTGGCGGTTCAACTTGATCGGCTGGCCAAATGACGGTTGGGTGAACATTGCCATCGCCTGCGTGTCCGGCGGTGTAAATTTCAACGTTTAACTCTTTGGCAACTGCCGCAATATAATCCATCATTTCCGGAAGCTTGGAAAGTGGCACAGCCATGTCTTCCATGATGTGTTGACCGTTTGCAAACACAGCAGGCAACATGTCCTGGCGCAGTTTGATAATCGCGGCTGATTCAGCGGGATCACTGGTCACCTGAATGTTTTTAGCATGGTCAGCGGTTAATATTTTCTCGGCAATTTTCAAGCTCGCCTCGCCACCGGTATCCAAGCGGAAAATGAGCATGGCTTCGGCGCCTTCTGCATAATGCGTGCCTTCATAACGATCCAGTGCCGCCACTGTTAAACCATCCAGTGCCTCCAGTGTCACCGGATAAATACCGGACAAAATCCTCAACCCCTTTTGCTAAAGCGGTCATATTGTCAAAATACGCCACGCCGACAACCGGAGTGCCAACCGGAATCGGATTTAACTTGACGGTAATTTCCGTGATGATCCCCAGCGTTCCTTCAGATCCGACAAAGAGATGGGTTAAATCATAACTGAAGGCATGTTTATAAGTACGCCCGCCAAGCTTGATTTCACGCCCATCTGCAAGCACCACTTTTAGTCCTAGCACGTTGTCAGTGGTAGCGCCATATTTCACCGTGCTCATGCCACCTGCATTCGTTGCAACATTCCCGCCAATGCTTGAAATCGGCTTGGAACCCGGGTCAGGCGCATAAAATAGGCCTTGTTTTCGGGCGGCTTGATCCAGATCGCCATTGATCACGCCAGGTTCCACAACGGCCAATAAGTCGCCTTTACTGATCTCTTTGATCCGCTTCATTCGCGCTGTGGACAAAATGATGCTCCCGTCCAGTCCGTCAGCACCAATCACCGTGCTGGTATCAGCTCCTTGAGGCACGACCGGAATGTGATATTGCCGCGCCACCTTTAAAACGCCTTGAATATCAGGCACGTCCCCCACTGCAATGTAGGCCAAAATATGCCCAGCTATCTCCTGTTGGGCATTGCCATTAGCGCTATGTTCGCGGGCAACTTTATCATCTGTGTGAATCTCCGCATGCGGCGCGGCATCCTGCAATGCGGTTAAAATCTCTGCATGATCGTAAGCTGTAAAAATTGCCATGATCCAGACCCCCTGTCCTGACCGTCTATCGTCAAATTTTGCTGATATGAATCGTTCACTTTTATTATGGCCCAATTCACAAAAGATGGTCATGATTTAGTCTTAGCGGTCGATCTGGGTTTGATTAGGCCAAGCGATTGGTATCATCAAGATCGCGATA
This sequence comes from Lacticaseibacillus sp. 22, assembly GCF_055413445.1. Taxonomy (NCBI): domain Bacteria; kingdom Bacillati; phylum Bacillota; class Bacilli; order Lactobacillales; family Lactobacillaceae; genus Lacticaseibacillus; species Lacticaseibacillus sp. 22. The sequence goes on from NZ_JBVAYD010000003.1 coordinate 49,762, forward strand.
CGACAGTTTAGGATGGACGGTAATCACCGCTTCTCCCAACCACGTTAAATCTCGGGCCATTCTTTTCGTCTGCAATGGCCGCCGCGGATAGCCAAGACCGGTCACTTTCGTTTGCGAGGCCACACAAATGGTCAAGACATCCGTGTCGGCGCAGGAATCTGGCTCATGCCGAAACCGCAATGCATTGAAAACTTCCCCGGGCGCTATTTGCAAGGGTGCCGCCATTTGCGGATAAGCAACGCGCACCACATGCCGACCGTGAGTATCAAAACCGGTCAAAACCGCGACTTCAGGCTGCCCCAGCAAGCCAAAATGACGATCAAATCCGTCAAACCGGCTAAAGCGCGGCAGAATATAATAAAAAGTCGGCATCATTAATTTCAGCATCTGTTGACCGGTTAGCATTAGCCCAGCCTTTCCAGCAAAACAACCGGCCGCGGCAGAACCGGGAATATAGCGCAACGCAAAGGCAGGATATTTTGAGGAAGTGGTAACCGAATTTTTCGGGGATGGGGGCTGGCGGGAAGACAACATCAACATTCACTCCTATCGCATCATTAGACTATAAATAAAATAATACTCGGTTAACTGCTGAAAACGCACGCGATAACCCTTCGCCATGCCATCAACCCTAACCTTATAAAAAACAGGCCGGGCTTCAGCTGCCGAATCCGACGCTGTCCCCCCTGCCTGTCATCTGAAACCTACCCCAAAAACCAACATCACCTAGCTTGTTCGAAACGCACCCGATCAAGTCCGCCTCGTTCGCACAGCTAGATCATGCCGCAATATCCATCACCTTTCCGTTCATCACGAAAAGAGCCACCCACTTAACAGACGAAAAAGCCCTGCCGTAACCAACCCTGTCACAATGCCCGCCAAAAAATAGCCGACTTTGGACATACTTCGTTTACGTTTCATTTTCGCTTCACCTCAGATGATGTTACCGCTTACCCTTACCAACAACTTTCATTTTACCCTATCGAGATGCATTTGTGGGTTTTCACAAATAAACGTCGGAAAATCACCGATTAACGTTGTGCTGAGTCGTCAAGAGTTGGATTTAGCGTCCAAGTAACGGGTGAAAAAATGTTTTTTCTATAACGCGCCGGCTCGCGCTCACACACAAAAACCCGCGGCAAACGTATGCGCGCGGGTTTTTAAATTTGCTTAAAGTTGCGACGTAACAATCTCAACATTCTTCAAGACTTGATCGCGTCCCATTAATTCGATAGTTTCCGCTAGTTGTGGACCATGCATCCGTAATGTTGCGGCAATTCGGATTGGCATGTAAAGCTTGCGTCCCTTAACTTGCGTCTCCTGCTTGACCTCGTTAACGATGTGCCCAATGGAATAAGCATCAAACGTATCGAGTGCTCGAATCTTTTTGGCAAAAGCTTCGATCACTGGCTTCGCGTTATCATCCGCCAGTTCCTTGCGCTCATCATCAGTCAAATCAGTGGCCTTATCAAAGAAAATATCCGCCAATTTACTAATCTGAGCCGTATAACTCATTTGATCAGTGTAAAGGCTGATCAGCTGCCGGGCCCATTCAATCGTCTTGGGATCCGGATCGCTTTGAATCTTGCCATCTTCAATTAGGTTAGCCAATGACAGGCTCATTAACTCATTTGGATTGGTCTTTTGCTTAGCCTTGATGTACTGGTTATTGACCCATTCCAGTTTCTTTTGATCAAACCGTGCCGGACTCTTGGACAAACGCTTAGGATCAAACTGCTTGATGAATTCCTTCTTGGTAAAGATTTCGTCTTCGCCAACCGGAGACCATCCTAACAGGGTGATAAAGTTGAACATTGCGTCTGGCAGGTAGCCCAATTCACGATATTGTTCGATGAATTGCAAAACCGTTTCATCGCGTTTGGACAACTTCTTACCGGTTGCGCCATTGATAATCAAAGTCATGTGGCCGAAGATCGGTGGTTCCCAGCCGAACGCGTCATAAATCGCTAACTGCTTTGGCGTGTTGGCAATGTGGTCATCCCCACGTAGCACATGACTAATTTCCATCAAATGGTCATCGACAACCACCGCAAAGTTATACGTCGGCATGCCATCACGTTTTTGAATGACAAAATCGCCGCCAAGCGTGTTGGCATCAATTGAAATTTTGCCCTTAACAATGTCATTCCACTCATAAGTTTTATCAGTCGGAATGTGGAACCGAATGACTGGCTGTAATCCCTTGGCCTTGGCTGCAGCAATTGCATCCGCTTTTTCTGCTTCACTCATGCCTTCATATTCGTACTCGTAATGTGGCATTTCGTGACGGGCCTTTTGGGCTTCGCGATCGGCTTTCAGTTCCTCTTCGGTCCGATATGATTCGTAAGCAAAACCCTTATCCACAAGCTGCTTGATCAACTTGTCATAAATGTCTTTACGTTCAGACTGACGGTATGGGCCAAAGTCGCCACCTTTATCAGGGCCTTCATCCCAATCAATACCAAGCCAGTGAAGGTTGTCCATCTGACTCTTTTCACCGTCTGCAACGTTGCGTTTCGTATCGGTGTCTTCAATCCGCAGCACCAACGTCCCTTTGTTGTGCCGTGCGAATAAATAATTGAACAGCGCCGTCCGTGCATTGCCAATATGCAAATGCCCAGTCGGACTTGGTGCATAACGCACCCGAATTGGTCGATCTGCCAATGTCTTAGCCTCCATTTTCTGTAAACATGCACTGCTAGTGTACCACAGAAGGGCAAACGATGGATGGGTCCGAGTGCAATTGACACTTACTTAATTTGCTAATTCGTTGACCGCCAACGCGAAAATCTTTAGACTGTTATCAGGCTCAGAAAAAGGAGTAATTACCCTTGTTCTTTGTTTAGCGGATTGGATGGCACACACCCCTCAACATTCTTTGAACGCGGAGGTGATAGCCATGCCAAAATCAGGAGACGAAAGGGGTTCGCCGCATTGGACGTGGCGTCGATTATCGTCGCGCTTGCCATACTGGTTACCAGAATGGCCAAAGCTTACGCGATAATCAAAAAAGCTAACCGTAAAGGCTAGCTTTTACCCACAGTCATCTGAACCGCGTCGAGGTCATCGGGATGCCGCCTGATGGCCTCTTTTCAACGCCATTATTATACCTTGGATGTCGACAAATCGTCAAGAACGACCAGACCGTTCCTTATTAGACGTCAGCTTATCAAATTGAAGCCAATTAAAACGCTCACTAACCCACCGCTTGACTTTAGTCACTAACTTGTCGGTTGCGCATCGTCCGTTGCCATAGCCAGTAAACAAGTACCACAATTAGCACGGATTGCCCAACTAAAATGAATTCTTCAACCGTCAAACTGAGTGCTCCTACTTGCGCCAGTGCCGCAGGAAAGTCGATGAAAGCATGTAACCCGATCGGTACCAATAACCAGAACCATTGCTTCCGTTTAACGATAAGCAACCAAACCACAACGGAAAGGGCAATCTGTACGGCTAATGCCATGATCCGTTCCAGCAACGACAGCGAAACTGTCCACGCACTCATACCCGTTAGCTGCTTCACTACCGCGGTGATTGCCGACCTCGAGCTAGCAGGTGTTTGATTGATCACCTTTTCAATCTCCCCGCTATTTATTATGAACGCAAACGCATAATTACTAAGTACTGTCACGCTGCCAATCAAAATCATCTCCAAGCCGCCATGTCCCAAGCCATACAGGAATGGCGTCTCAGGATCGTTAATTTTAGCGGGAATACGCTTTTGGATAAACTTGAAGCCCAAAAACCGGCCAACTTCTTCAAAGACACCGGCCAAAAGCGCGCCATAAAGTGCATAAGCCCAAGGTGTGTGCTGAAACTGCCGGGCAATTCCGCGAAACGGGCCTTCTAGTACACCGGCAAATAAGAAGAAGATTCCCATCCCGATGAAGAAGATTTTAGTCGCCCCTTTTTGGGGATGACTTCGCCGCTTAATAACCCAAACTGCCAGCCCAATCGGCAACGCTAAGCAGATGAGCATTTGAATCAACATCATGGTCACGGCTGATTGGCTGACCATTTGATTATTCACAACTTTTTCCATTCGCTTTTACCTCTCAATCAAACCAGAATGCTAAGAGCACAATACCAAGGATCAATACCAGCGTTAGTCCCATTAAAACCCAACTGATCGGCCGAGCCATATTCAACGTAAACCCAATGCCGATGCGCTTCTCGACAAAAATGGCTGGGTCGCCGGGATTGTAGTAAAAAATACCACCAATCCAATGCTGATTGTCGTTCAGCACCTTGCCTTTTGCATCCAGTTTACGCGTGCCAGCAATATAAGCCATGGGCAGTAACATAACCGAGACCAGCGTCAGGGTTGCGGTGAGAATCACGTTAAGCCACTGCCAATCGCTAGACATTGCCGGTAACATCAGCTGTAAGACCAGCAAGCTTTGTGAGAGGAAGCCAATTAAAAGCAGATAGTACAAAATAGCGTTACGCACGCGCCCGGATCGCGGTTCGGCATCCGGATTACCACGAACCGTACCACGTGCTCGACGGGTCAAATAAAAAGCGGTTAATAAGATCAGCGTTTCGATGCCCAACGCCATTAAGAGCACGATGGTATCTGCGGAAGGCTGGCGGAAACCCAGAAAAATAGCCAGCAAGCATTGTGGCAACAGAACCAGACCCGCTGCGGCCGGGACCAGTGTTTGCGGCTTTAGGTTTGCCAAGTCAATTGTCACTTGATGGTTAGTCAACGCCTGATCTGCATGTAGTTGCTGCATCAATTGTTTACTTTTCCGGTGACCATCGATGATTAATACACCATTAAGGCTCACTGTTGCTAAAGTAGCGGCAATTTGAATCCAGGCAAGGGTCACTGACGACAATGCCCAAATAGCCACGGCCCCGCCTGCCAAAACAGCAATCACCACTGCGCCTAACAACGAAGCAACTAGATAACGCCGTCGCAACGTCACTGCTTCAGGACGTTGCCAAATTGATGTGCGTGCATAAACAACGCCAAAGAGAACATTGCGGCGCGACAGCCACGGCAGCATCGCCTGAATGGCAACAAGCACAAGCCAGGTTATGACAAGGATCAAAATTTCTGCTTTCATCTACCTTCACTCCCCGTTAGTTGGTCGTACAGCTGATCAATCATTTTATGCACCGTGCTTCGGTCAAGGTTCCGCGCCACCGCTTCGGCAACGACTTTTTCAAGTGCTGGCCGTAAAACGTTCTCGACAGCTTGTTCAGGGGCGCCGCGTGATTGGACCACCGCACCGCGTCCTCGTTGTATGACTACGAAACCTTCTTGTTGCAACGCTTGATAGGCTTTGTTCACTGTGTGCAAGTTGACACCCAGCTCATTTCCCAGTGCGCGAATAGAAGGCAACACGGTTCCATTTGCGAGCGTGCCAGTCGCGATACCATTCACAATAGCATCGCGAATTTGTTGATAAAGCGGTACTTTAGAAGCCAAATCAATCGTCAAACGCACAAACCCGCCTTCTTTCCGTTACACTTGTTCTACACCATGTATAACACTTGTGTGAAAAAAGGTCAACGAATTTTGGCTAAATTACCGCCGCTCGACTTTTTTTATTATAAGTACCTTAAAAGACGCCTTTTTTACCGCATTGAAATCGGCGTACCAATTTGTGCGAGTTGATCATCATGCGTAATCGCAATCACCAACCGCGTTTTTGCCAGCTCCTGCAGCAAGTGAATCACATCCGCTTTGATTTCCGGATAAATATTGGCGGTAGGTTCATCTAAAACATAGGTCGTGGCATGTTCCTTGCTCAAGGCCTTTAGAAGTCGAACCAGTTGCAACTCGCCGCTTGAAAGAATATCGACTTTTTTATCTAGTAAATTGAATATGTTGAAATTAGGCGAATGGAACACTTGAGCAAAATGCTTCGGTTCTTCATTTAAAAATGCCGCCACATTGCGACAGTCATCGGCTAAGTATTCGCCAACTGTCAGATGCGGGCTAGGTACATCTTGAAATAAAAACCCAATTTGCTCGCGCCGCACTTTTGCCAAATCGACTTGTGCCGCATTAAGCCCATTTATCAGCACATCGCCCGTCATTTCAGGTTGGTAAATTCCGGTAATGGTTCGAACAAAAGTCGTTTTTCCAATCCCATTGTCGCCGGAAATAACATAAAGTCCGGGCGTTCGAAATGAAACATTCATGTTCTTGGCATAAAACATCTCATCGTTACTTGGCTGCTGGGAAAACCTTCTGACATTGAATCCTTTGACCTCAATAGTGTGAATCTCGTTCACTTGTCCGGTCCCTTTTTCATCAGGCGCAATGCTTAGAATTTGTCGCATGCGTGCAAGCGAAGCCCGGTATGCTTCCGTGCCCATTGCTACCGTCAGCAGCTGGTCAACCGAATTTAACAATTGACTGAAATATTGCAAAATAATCGAGAAAAAGCCAATGGTAATCTGTCCATTGAGCACTGCAAATCCGCCGACTAAGAAGAAACAGGTTTGAAAGATCAACTGAATACTGATTTGCGAAGCAGACATCGTAAACCGAATCCAGAAATCTCTGATATAAGTCTGGAATAGCCCTGCTTCAACCCGATTCAAGCGCTTTGCTTCGTTCTGAAAACTGCCAGCACCTTTAATTTCAATATAACGGCCGATAAAATCATTGCGCGCCGTGAAGTATTCGTTTTGCTTGTTCTTAACTCGCAAGCTGATCGCGTAGATTTTCTGGTGGAAGACAACGTAAATCACAAAATAAATCGGGACAAAGATTGCCATCATGCCAAAAATTTTAGCATCTGCTTTCATCACATAAAGGGCAATAGTCAATGTTGACACGATAATGCCGATGAGCCGCACCACGGTATCCGCAAAGAAGCCGACAATTTCGTTGACGTCATCGTTTATGCGGGAACTCAAGGTAGTCGGACTCCAGGTCAGGATTGCGAGGGTCTTCTTAGTAAACAAGCACGCCAAAATACTGCGATTCATCGCCAGGATTGTTCGCCGTCGCGTCAGGATCTGAATACGATTCTGAAAATAGGAAACGATCAGCCGCGACAGCCCGATTCCTAGAATGATTAGCAGCAAGGTGACAAATAAGGTACGATCGTGACTGTACACAAGGCTATCTAACAGTTTACCTTCTAAATAAGTCCCGCCAGTGATTAAACTGGTCCCGGTCACTGCCAGTAAAATTAATGCGATGAAGGGAGCCGTCCGTTTTTTCAGAACATGTTTAATGATGGGTGGCATAGGCGTACCTCTGTTTCGCGTTTGACGTGTTTCGACTGGTTCTGCAAAAAGTCCGGATTCTGTCCGGAAAAAACATAGCATTGTTACATCGTCCTGCCATTCTCGCTGCATAGACAACTATTTACCGAAACAGAACTAGCTTGTCAGGATAATTTGTTTGTACCTGTCTTCATGTGATTCGTCAACGATTTGCTTAACACTAATGCCATTATCAAATATTTCTTTAATTTTGCAACTTAATCTTTTGCTTAGTAACTGAGGCAGCAATTTTTGTGATCGTGTTCTTTTTACGTTTGCCAATCAATTATGAATCCTAACCAGTTGTTTCTTTTTGCTTGTTAACCAGGCTAATATTCTCATAGCCGAATTTTAGAATATGTAAAGTCGTTTTCTCATTTCAATTGTCAGCCTTTTCGCCACCAAAAAAATCGGTCCCAAATACCGAGAACCGATTTTGCTTAATCTTCATGTAGCTGATTTAGATTTACTTTCATCCACTACTGGCGCTTCGCCTTACGAAACAGCAGTGTCGAACCAAGGCCCATAAGTGATAACAACGCTAACCCCACTGCTGCAATACCGTACTCGTGCTTTTCGTTGGTATTAGGCAGCCGCCGCTGAGCACTTGGCGTTATGACTTCAGTTGTGGCAGACTGGCTGCTGGTTGATGGTACCGTTGATGTTTCCGGCGTTGTTGGCGTAACTGGAATAGCCGGTTTCGTATAGACAAAGCTGACAACCAATCCGGTATCTTTAGGAAAAGTTCCTGATGCTGCAGCACTATCAGCTGCCAGGCGCACATACCGGTAACCGTTAATCGTGATCGGACCGGTCGTATAAGCCGATCCACTCTGACCTGCCAACACTCTGTTAGGGGCTAATTCGTTACCATTTTCGTCAACATAACGAACCGTGACCGATCCTTGTGTGGCTGGCACTTGCTTGTAAACAAAGGTAACGATCACATTGCCGTTGATAAAGGTATTACCAGCCGGCGCACTGCCTTGGGCCACACGGGAAAAGGCATAGTCGCTAATCTCAATGGGCCGGGCTTCATATAAATCACCAACTTGACCCGTCAGCGTCTTATCAGGGGCAATGCGCTTGCCAGCCTCATCCACAAATCTTTCCGTCACGCTTCCTTGCGCTGCCGGTTTCTCTGTATAAACAAAAGTCACCGTCTGCGGATTAGCAGTAAAGCTGCCTTTTTCAGGCGCACTGTTTGCAGCCAGATGCGCATATTCATAATTTTTGACATTTGCTGGCACGGCAGTATACGAACCACCGACTGTCCCTGTCAGGGTTGTGGCAGGCGCGATTTCATTGCCATGTTCATCAACATACTTCACATTCACCGTTCTTTGAGTTACAGGAACTTTGGTATAAACCAAGGTAACTGTCAAAGTACCCTTGCTAAAGGTCCCGTTAATTGGCGCACTGCCATTAGCCAACTTTGCATATTGATAATTGGCAATCGTCGCTGGTTTAATTGTGTACGGTTTCCCAACTTCACCTTGAAGAACAGTGTCTTTAACAAGCGTGTTCCCAGCATCATCAACACACTTCACCACAACTTCATTGCTGCTCGTCGGCGAATCAGCGTTTATTGTTTGCTGATTATTTAAATTCAATTCTTGCCCAAGCGTTGCCGGTTGCACGGCCAATGTGGCTGTCCTAGTCGCCACCGAGCTCGCCTTAACGTGACTAGGTTGATGACCGATAGCCAACGCAAAGACACCAATTAAAGCTACCAGCCATAGCTTTCCTGATTTATATAACCTATAACGAGTCTTCTCTTCTCCAAATAAACGCAATGGTCTTGCCCCTCTTTCGTGATCCAGTCGAAAACTTTTCAACTGAAAACAACAAAAATAACTGCTCATACATTCACTTGTATTGTAGCATTAATTAGTTTTTAAAGAGTTATCAGCTACACCTTAGCATGCCAATAAAGCCGCTACGTCAGCGTTTCATAAACTTTATCAATAAAATATCGGAGTTCCAATTTTCTTTTTGAATCCACACTGATATGGTATTCAGCGTTTATTCATGCTTCTAGACGGTTGACACTGCTTTTTGATACCGTTGTTCTGATAATTAATTTGAATTTCGTTTTTTAAATTGGATCAATCACAGGCTTCTGATACCAACCCCGTAATTCTGTCTCAGAGAAGATTCGCACAAGTTTTGCGACAGTTGGGGTTGGAACAAGATGTTGATGGTTTGAAGCAGTTTCGTTCACAATTCACCAAACAGTTCAAAAGTACCCACAAAAAGCTCTATAAGCTTAGGGAAATTATCGTTTCGTGCATCATCATGGATACCGAAGATAGACACAGTTTGCTTTCGCCAGAGGACTCCAAATTCGTCAGTGACTATCTTTTTGAAAGAAACATCTGGTATACCCTTGAATATGTTTTATATAGCGATTGTGTGCCTTTCTTACAGCCAGCGGACTTTGAAAAACTATACAATAAGTTCTTAACGATTCACTTTTCATTTCGGCAACGCGGTGACTACATGGATTTGTTCTTTCAATCTTTCTACAATACCGCTGTTGCACTCTACTATCGCCAAGCATACTCGCCGGCAATTCAAACATTGGATAGGCTAAAAGAACAGCAGATTCCCGACAGTTTATTTTCGATTCGACTGCATTTGCGCTTGTTACGCCGCTTGTGCCAATACAAGCTCACCAACAGTACCGAAACGGCCGCTGAATTATCAGAGCTCGTAAAAGTAATTTTCAAAATCAGTCCCGCATTCGGGCGTCGCTGGAAAGCAGAATTTCAATTTCACGAACCTGTAAGTGACCATACTTAATCAATATAAGCCAACAAAAAAGGACAGTTCCGGTATTCCCGCGCTTTCTAGAGAAATACCGAAACTGCCCTTTTATTTTTTCTTAATCCAATTACCTTTCCTTGTCGCGAATAGCCTTTTGCTGATGAGCCGGCTTGGCAAAGATCATGCGCCCTGCCGCTGTTTGTAAAGCACTGGTGACAATTACTTCCAGCGGTTTGTTCATGTAGAATTTACCGTCTTCCACCACGACCATGGTGCCGTCGTCTAGATAGGCTACACCTTGCTGTCGTTCGGAGCCGGATTTAATCACGGTCACGGTCATGTTTTCGCCGGGGATGACGTCTGGTTTGAGTGCGTTTGCCAAGGCGTTGATGTTGAGCACCGGGACATTTTGAAATTGGGCGACTTTGTTGAGATTAAAGTCATTGGTCATGACAATCCCATCCAGTAGTTTTGCCAGTTTAAGCAGCTTGCTGTCGACTTCGGTCATATCGTCAAAATCGCCTTCGTACATCTCAATATGAATGTCCTTGTCTTTTTGCATGGCATTTAGAATGTCTAAGCCGCGGCGGCCGCGCATTCTTTTCATTGAGTCAGCCGAGTCCGAGATCAGTTGCAGTTCATGCAAGACAAAATTCGGCACTAACATGGTTCCTTCGATGAAGCCGGTTTTGGCAATGGCTTGAACCCGGCCATCGATAATCACACTGGTGTCTAGCAATTTGTATTTGCGAAAATGATCGCCAACTTTGCGCTCGAGCACCTGATCATTTTCCGTTTCCGTATTCCGCCGGTTGCGAAAGCTCAGAAGCCGACGCCATTCTTCGCTGCGTGTCGTACCCACCCGAAAACCCAAGTAACCGAATAATAGCATGATGATGAGTGGTAGGAAGATATTCAGCGGCGCGATGAAGCCATAAAACGGAATGGAAATAATGGCGGCCAGAATCAACCCGATAATCGTCGACAAACTGCCAAACAGCAGATAGCTTGGCGATTTGGTGTTTAACGTTTTTTCCAGTACCTTCAAGCGCTTAAGAATCCAGTTCACACTGAGACTCGCCAAGAGCAAGAAGATAATGGCACCGATTAAGCCGTCAATGAGCAAGTTATTTAAGAAGTGATTGGCACTCCAACCAATAAGATCCCAAAGTGACGGTAATGCGCCCATGCCGACGCCGATCCCAATGAGACCAAAGATCAAATAAATAATTCGTTTCTTCATGATATACCTCCTTTCTAAGTTTAATTAAAAACCTTATGCAGCGCTTCGGCAATGCTTGTGACGCCAATAACCTGAATATCTTTAGGCGCACGCCAGCCTTGCAGGTTATTGCGCGGCACAAAAATTCGTTTAAACCCTAACTTAGCCGCCTCTTTCACCCGGTCTTCAATGCGATTCACCCGCCGCACTTCACCGGTTAAGCCAATTTCACCGACAAAACAATCAGTCGGCGGGATTTCCTTGTCGCGGTATGACGAGGCAATTGCCACTGCCATTGCCAAGTCAATCGCCGGTTCATCCAGCTTGACGCCCCCTGTTGCTTTCAAGTAAGCGTCCTGATTTTGCAACATCAAATTGGCACGTTTTTCCAGCACGGCCATAATCAGGCTGACGCGGTTGTGATCCAAGCCGCTGCTCGTACGTTTGGCATTGCCATACATGGTCGGGCTGATAAGTGCCTGAATTTCAACCAGAATCGGGCGAGTGCCTTCCATCGAAACCACCACCGCCGATCCGGTTGCACCAGCCAGCCGTTCTTCCAGGAAGATTTCCGAGGGATTGGCGACTTCCTGTAAACCATTTTGATGCATTTCAAAAATTCCAATTTCGTTAGTAGAGCCGAACCGATTCTTGACCGACCTTAAGATGCGATAGGTATGATGCATATCGCCTTCAAAATAAAGCACGGTGTCCACCATATGCTCAAGAATCTTGGGCCCGGCAATAGCGCCTTCCTTCGTCACGTGACCAACGATAAAAATCGTCACACCTTTTGACTTGGCAATTCGCATCAATTCGGCGGTGACTTCCCGAATCTGAGCAACCGAGCCGACTGCCGAATTCATGTCCGGTACATTCATGGTTTGAACCGAGTCAATCACCACATAATCCGGTTGCATCTGGTCAATCACGTTTTCGATACTTGGCATGTCGGTTTCGGGATACAAATACATGCCGGAGTTGGCAACCCCTAGCCGCCCTGCCCGCATTTTAATCTGGCTGGCGCTTTCTTCACCTGAAACGTACAACACCGTACCACCTGTGCTAGCTAGCTGGCCAGACACCTGCAGCAGCAAGGTTGATTTGCCAATCCCGGGATCGCCGCCAATCAGAACCAACGAGCCCGGAACCACACCGCCACCAAGCACGCGATTCAACTCGGCCAAGCCTGTTTTAACCCGGGTTTCTTTGGTCACCGTGACCTCATCCATGCGTGTGGGCTTAACCTTGCTGCCGGTGCGCGTTTGCCGCGGCGCCGATTTAGTTGAACTGATAGTTTCTTCAACGAGCGTATTCCAGCCGCCGCAGTTTGGACAACGGCCTAAATAAGTCGCCGAAATATAACCGCAATTTTGACATACATATTGTGTTTTTGCTTTCGCCATATTATCCCTTCAATATCTGCTAGTGGTCGGTTGAGCCAAAACCGCTTTGTCGTTGCGCCAAGCCGCCTTGGTCACCGTCTGCCAATAGAAATGGCATAAAAATCCCCTGACCGATGCGATCACCTTTTTTGATCATCACATCCCGCGGGAAGAAATTCAGGAGCTGAATATAGATTTCGCCTTCATTTGCCGGATTGTTATAGTAGTCGGCATCAATAACCCCAATACCGTTGGGCAGCGTCAGGCCATGCTTAAGCGGACTGCTGGAACGATTGGCCAAAATCAACACTTCATTAGGCTGCATATAGGCTTTAATGCCAGTGGGAACCAAGTAAGGCTTTAAAATCTTCTTCGCCCGTTCAAAGTCCTTATTCGTCAACGGATGCTCATTTTTAATCAACCGAAAAAGCCGAATGAAGTCATAACGCCAAATACTCCGCAACAGAAAATCTTCGCGCGCATAAAAATCATACCCAGCCGCCTGCTTAGTCTGGCGGGTCGGCAAGGTTAAGTTGTCATCTTGATACTTTGAAACAATTTCAAATCCGCGGGTCTTCATGAAAATAGCCTCCAAAAAAAGTGTGAGCGTGAACCAGCCCGGTTAGAAACCGGAGTGTAAGTGGCCTTGGGCGTGATGGCCGGGTTTGGGCCATTGCGACCAAGGTCCTTACACGCAGGTTTCTGGGCTGGTGAACGCGTTATGGTGAGCGCGACCCGGCGCGCTTAGAAGTCGGAGTGTAAGTGGCCTTGGGCGTGATGGCCGCTCTTTGGCCATTGCGACCAAGGTCCTTACACGCAGGTTTCTGGGCTGGTGAACGCGTTATGGTGAGCGCGAGCCGGCGCGTTTAGAAGTCGGAGTGTAAGTGGCCACAGACGTGATGGCCGGGCTTTGGCCATTGCGGCTGTGGTCCTTACACGCAGACTTCTGCGCCGGTGAACGCGTTATGACAAGCGCAAACCAGCTTGTGCACCAGAAAGCACGCCAACATGTCCAAAGTATCATACCACGCGGAGACAATCGAAGGCCACGGTGTAAGGGCTTCCCTTCTTGTAATTATACCGTTTTCCTGATAAATTTGGCTTATAAAAGTCATTCATGAATTGGGTTAACGACGGATGGGTCATCAGACGAACTGTGCCAGTTACGCGCCTTGATTCTTAATAGGATGACCATCATTCAATTTGCCAAGGAGGCTGCTATGGAATTTCAACGTGAACCAGGACGAATTTTTAATACGGATTGGGACGGCCGACTGATGGCTGAAGTCACTTTCCAATCAATCGATGACGGCAAAGCGTGGGCAGTGGATCACACCTTTGTCGATGAAAGCCTTCGCGGTCAAGGCATTGCCGCTCAGCTCATTGAAGCCGTGGTCGCAGCAGCGCGCAAAGAAGGCAAAACCATCGAGCCGCTATGTTCCTATGCCGTGCATGCATTCCATAATCATCCGGAATATGCAGACGTTTTGCGACCAGTTAAAGATCAGTGAAAAAATCCTTCTCGAAGCTGCCGAACCTTGGCAGCTTTTTTGGTATGAGCGTGAGCCAGCCCGGTTAGAAGTCGGAGTGTAAGTGGCCTGAGGTGTGATGGTCGGGCTTCGACCATTGCGCCTCAGGTCCTTACACGCAGACTTCTGGGCTGGCGAGCGCGTTATGGTTTTATCGTCTCGGCTCCCCTTTTCAACAAAACACTAACTTTTACCCAAAAGCTTCTCAGTTTCATCTTTAAATCTAAATTAAATTGGGGTAAGGTTTCTTTAATGCAATTTAAAAAGGAGGATGTTATGTCAGAAATTACATTTGATCAAATTAAAGCCTTTCAAGATCAGCTTGATCAGCATCCGGCATCGGGTGCACTTGGCCGAGCTGTCCAAAATGTCGGGCCACAAGCCGCAAGCCGTGAAACCATGGACGGCGAAGATATGAAGCCGGTTTTTTCAATTGACCTAGACACCGGCAGCGTTGCCAACCAGAAAAAAAGCGGCCGGTGCTGGCTCTTTGCGACATTGAATACAGTCCGCCACGGGATTGCGGATGAATTTGGCATCAAGGATTTCGAATTCTCACAAAACTACAATGCCTTCTTTGATCGCTTGGAAAAAGCCAATTTATTTTATGAAAATATTCTGGCAACCGCGGACAAACCCCTGGATGACCGAGAAGTCGCCACTTACTTAAGCGGTCCAGATGAAGATGGTGGCCACTACGATCAATCGGCCGCCTTAATTGAAAAGTACGGTTTGGTGCCTAAGTCGGTCATGCCGGAAACTTATAACAGCGACAAAACCGCTGAACTCAACAGTGTGTTGAACGAGAAATTGCGTAAGGATGCTAAGGTGTTGCGGACCCTCAAGCAAGATAACGCCAGCGAAGAAGCCATCGCCAAGCAAAAGCGCGAATTTCTCAGTGTTGTTTATCGCATTTTGGCTTACACCTTTGGCAATCCGCCGACAACGTTTGATTTCGAGTACCGTGATGACAAGAAGCAATACCATCGCGATACCAACTTGACCCCGCAGTCATTCTTCAAAAAGTACGTCAAATGGCATTTTGACGATTACGTGGTGATTGCCGGTGATCCCGAACCAACCAAAAAGTATCAGCAATTGTATACCATCAATTCAGCCAACACAGTTGTTGAAGGCCATCCGCTGACAATTTTAAATCTCCCTCCGGAACGTTTGAAGCAGCTGGCATTAGCGCAACTGCAAGCAGGTGAAGCTGTCTGGTTTGGCAATGATGTACTAGCCGACATGGATCGCAAATCCGGCACGCTTAAAGGCGGATTGTTCAATTACAGTGATTTGTTTGGTGTCGATTTCCATGTGAACAAAACCGACCGTATCGTGACCACCGAAGCGGAAATGTCCCACGCCATGACCCTAACCGGCGCCGATGTCGTTGATGGCACGGTCACCAAATGGAAAGTCGAAAATTCATGGGGCAAGGAAAATGGCCATGATGGTTACTTTGTGGCCGATGCCAACTGGTTTGACCAGTACGTTTATGAAGTCGTGGTTCGCAAGGATCTTTTAACTGACGCGGAACAAGCGCTTCTTCAAACCGAGCCGATCAACTTGCCTGTATGGGATTTTCTAAATTAAGATTAACTGATATGCTAAACTAAGCGAGTCACAAAACGGTGCCGGCTTATGACGAAATCTTCGCCGCCTTTTCGAACGACCATGATTTTCATTACCAGCCGCATGGTGACTCAGCTTATGCACATAAAAAGGAGTGTTTATTTAATGTCTGCAGAAATTACTTCAGGCGATTTGGATCAGTTCAAACAGGATCTTCAAGCCACACCTGGCGCCAACGCCTTACAAAAAGCGGTCATGAACAATGGTATTAATGCAACTGCCGAGAATACCGATAGCAAAGTTGCCATGACACCAACGTTCTCAATTGAACTTGATACCGGTGCTGTGTCAAACCAAAAGCAAAGCGGTCGTTGCTGGATGTTCGCCGCCTTGAATACTATGCGTCATGGCATTCAGGCACAGTTTAAGATCAAGGATTTTGAACTGTCCCAAAACTACACCTTCTTCTGGGACAAGTTTGAAAAGTCCAACTATTTTTATGAAAATGTCTTAAAAACCGCCGATCAACCACTCGACAGCCGTAAAGTTGCCTTTCTTTTGGCTACCCCGCAACAAGATGGCGGCCAATGGGATATGCTGTCAGCCTTAATCGAAAAGTATGGCATCGTGCCAAAGTCAGTGATGCCTGAAACCTACAGTTCTAGCAAGAGTAACGAATTAAATGGTTTGCTCAACTTGAAACTGCGTAAAGATGCGGTCACCCTACGCAAGTTAGTTGCTGACAAAGCTAGTGATGCCGACATTGAAGCAGCCAAGCAAAAAATGCTGGCTGAAGACTATCGCATCTTGGCATACACGTTAGGCAACCCGCCAACCAAATTTGACTTTGAGTACCGCGATGATGATAAGAATTATCACATTGATCGCGAACTGACGCCGCAAACCTTCTTTAAGAAGTACGTTGGCTGGAATCTTGATGATTATCAAAGTATCATCAACGCCCCAACCGCTGACAAGCCGTACAAGCACCTTTACACCGTTGAAATGCTGGGCAATGTCGTAGGTGGTCGTGAAGTTCGCCACTTGAATCTTGACATTGATACCTTCAAAGACTTGGCAATCAAGCAACTCAAGGCCGGCGAATCAGTTTGGTTCGGTTCCGATGTTGGTCAAAGCTCCGATCGTCAACTTGGCATTTTGGACACCAACATTTACAAGAAAGATGACCTGTTCAACACCGACTTCACCATGACCAAAGCTGAACGCCTTGACTATGGCGAAAGCTTGATGACTCACGCAATGGTCTTGACCGGCGTTGACCTTGTAGACGGCAAGCCAACCAAGTGGAAGGTTGAAAACTCTTGGGGCGAAAAAGTCGGCGAAAAAGGTTACTTTGTCGCCAGCGATGCGTGGTTTGACCAATTCGTCTACCAAGTTGTTATTTCCAAGAAGTATCTCCCAGCTGAACTACAGGATGTCATCAAGAACGAATACGACAAGCCAACCGTTCTTGCACCTTGGGATCCAATGGGTGCTTTGGCATCAAGATAAGCTTGATCTGAAAACACTAGGATAACTGGAAAAGTCTCGTAATTTTGATCTAAAGTTACGAGGCTTTTTGTATACCGCCGTAAGCGATTCGAACCAATGCGGCTGACTGCGTGACTTAACGCTCATAACGCGTTTTCCAGCGCAGAAGTCTTTGAGTCTGATAAAATTGTGGTATTCTGGTTGCAACTGGATTAAATCAAATGAGGGGATCGGGCCATGGGGACACAATTAGCTTTTGATTGGCGCCAAATCATTCATTCACGCAAAAACATTGCCTTATTGGGGTTGTTCTTTGCGGCATTCATCATCGCATTCTTCGCATTAGTCTGGACGCACCGCCTTGATATTCAACAGACTTCCGAGGCCACTGCCAATGCCGCCGTGGCTAACTATGCGGAATATAACTTGGACACACTGAGCAAAACCCAAAAGCCGCTATTGGCGAATCTAGATGACCAAAATTCGGCGACTGGTGTTATCGACTTGGGCATCCAGCTTGATCAACCCGATACGACCCGTAACGGGCTGCTTAGTTTACGCACTGCTCAACTTGAAATGCGGCAACGGCATTATAAAGCGCTTAATACCATGCCGCTGCCGCCGCTGCACCAACTTAAAGGTGACGTTCTGGCGCTTACCACGTTAAAAAAGCAGCAAAAACCTGCCGTCACGACGGTTTCCACTAGCGCGGCGTATCTCGTCACCATCCTGCCTTATCTCAGCTGGTTAACCGGCGCGGCTGCCGTGCTGCTAGCCTGTGATAGCTGGGTTGAACGACGCCGCCACCAAACGCTGATTAGCGCGCGTCCTTTATCTGTCGGCGTTGCCGGCAGCAGTCGCTTGCTCACTTTAATTGGTTTTTACATATTGATCCTTGTTGCAGGTAGCATGGCTGCAATCGGCTTACCTGCGCTATTAAAAGGCTTGGGTGACTTCGACTACCCCATGGCCATCATGGGACAAACATTACTGCCATTGTGGGAATATTTACTTATTTTCGTGGGTCTGACATTACTGGCCGGCATTTGGATCATTAGCTTTAGTATGCTGATTAACACGTGGATAACCAATGCTTACCTCACGACCTTTATTGTGACCGCCACTGCTTTATTGCCGCTTATATTGCCGCAACTTTTCCGCTTTGTGTGGTTTCTGCCATTCTCCTATCTTGACGTTGCCGCAATGATGCGTGGAACATTGATTGATCGACTGAATCAGCCCTTAGCCAGTATTTGGATCGGTACAGGCGCTTTATTCATCTGGTCGGTGCTTAATCTGGGACTCTTTGGTTATCGGGTCAGAAAGGAGGCAGCATGATGCGATATTTTCGATTCCAACTCCATCAACTGCTTACCAATCGTAAAAACTTAGCTGTCATTGGCATCGCACTCGTTGCCTTGATTTGCCAGTTCGTCTTTTTCCCGCCAAATCAGGTGCCACCTGAACTTCCGACAAGTACGGTGTTGACGCGTGATCGCGATAAAAATGTGGCGTTTGTCAATGAGCCGCATGGACCGCATACCGCGATGTGGGTCCCTTCCACCCGTCAACTCGTCAAAATTGAAAATCGCATGTTAACGGCGCAAAAACAGCAGCATTCGCAGGCCTATGTGCAGGCAACTTTGGATTATCTGGCTTTTGTACGAAAAAATGCCGCCAATCCTGAGGCTCAAAGTAGCCCATTCCACTATCCGCTAACATATTATTTTGAAAATCGGCAATACCCTGATGCCGATGCTGCTTTTGCCAATATCACCCTGACGCGCGCGCTGATGACTTTAGCCGATCAGCGCGATCCCGACATGACTGCGGTTCATCAGCAAACTTTCTGGCAGACGCTTTTCCGTGGCGCGTTAGGCGGGTGGCTCACTGCGCTACTGCTGATCACGATCTTATTTGCTAATGATTTGCTGACGAGCGAACAACGCCATCGCAGCATCGTTCGGTCATCGCCTCTAAGTCCCTGGCATGCCATCAACACCAAAACCTTGACCGTGCTAACAGCCTTAGCCGGTGTACTTCTGCTATCAGCGCTTGTTGTTGCCGGCTTCGTCATCCCTACTCACGGAGTAGGATCGCTAACAACTGCGA
This sequence comes from Lacticaseibacillus sp. 22, assembly GCF_055413445.1. Classification (NCBI taxonomy): domain Bacteria; kingdom Bacillati; phylum Bacillota; class Bacilli; order Lactobacillales; family Lactobacillaceae; genus Lacticaseibacillus; species Lacticaseibacillus sp. 22. The sequence goes on from NZ_JBVAYD010000003.1 coordinate 69,081, forward strand.
TCGCCTACTTTGCCAAAGATGGGATGACAGTTACCGTTGATCCGATCGCGCTCAGCATTGCTCTCCCCATCATCCTCGGCTTGACAATCCTATTGATGTGGCTCTTTATTCGGTTAAATCTACTGTGTCAGTTACTTTTTCACAACGAACTGGTTGGACTGGTACTCAGTGCACTCTTGCTATTCGGCGAGCCACTCTACTTCATGCATGGGTTGGCTTTTTCCGTCCCGCAAACCGCATACTACCTGCCCGGGTACATGAATCCGGCGGCGATTGTCAGCGGGTTGCAAAACTTTCGCTATGATACCAGCCGCATGAGTCCGCTCGCTGCTTTGATTGTGGTCGGCAGTGTGATTATCGTGCTTGAAGTGATCCTATTCATCATCACACATCGACGCCGGGCAGCAATCGTTAAATAAAGGAGGCCCCATGATGGAATTACAATTACAAAATCTCGTTTTGGGTTTCAAAAATAAACCCAATGTCATTCATGATATCAGCCTAACGATGACGAGCGGCTCAATTGTCGGCATTGTGGCGCCCAATGGTACTGGTAAAACAACCTTGCTGCGATTGATTCTTAATGATCTCAAACCACAATCCGGCAAAGTGGTATTAGATGGACAAACATACGGCAGCCAAAAGCATACCCTCGCCATGCATCGGCAAATGTGCCTTTTCCCGGTTCAAGATGATCTTTATCCTGACTTATCGGGCAAGGCGCACCTGGCATATTACGCCCGACTTTGGCATAACCAAACGAAAAGTGTTAAGCAAATTATCAGCGCACTCGACATGCAGGATTATGTCAATCAGCCGGTGCGAACTTATTCAATGGGCATGAAGCAGCGTCTTTGCTTTGGCATGGTGATGGCGGCCAACACCCCGATTATGCTATTAGATGAATTCATGAACGGTTTGGACACGATCAACGTTGCGCGCATGTCGCAGATTCTGCGCGGATTGCGGGCAGAAGGCAAATTGATTATTACAGTGTCGCATCTATTGAATAATCTGCAAGGATATGCTGATTTCATCTACTTCATGCGCGATGGCAAAATCATCAAAACGATTGATCAGCATGAACAACAACCTTTGTATATTCAAGTGGCAGCCGAAGAAGCCAACCGGTTACCGCGCATGCCTTGGCAGCACTATCCCAATGGCATGTTGGTATTGCCAATTAACAACCTCCCCGGCGAACATTTTAACCAGTTGCTGCTAGGACTGGCTGCGCATCACATTGCGTTTAAATTAGCACCACTGGATCTTGAAACTTACTTCAATGAATTTTATGATGCCGATTAATCACCAAGACCACTCAAAGTCGCTTGAACAGCGGCTTTTTATGCAAGTTTTTCTGGATGCAAGATATTGGGCAAAATAAATTAAGAGCCTTCCCTTACAATGACACTCGGTTCTGCTACAATGACGTTATTACTTTTCAGGAGGCACAAATATGGCGTCAGGCTTGACTGCTAATAAAAAACTGCGGCATAAGATTACCGCGGCGGCTTTACTCGTAACCCTTGGTGTTGTCTATGGCGATATCGGGACATCACCACTTTACGTTATGAAGTCAATTATCGCTGGAAATGGCGGGATGGGACATTTCGATACCAATTTTCTAGTCGGGTCGGTGTCGCTGATCTTCTGGACGTTGCTGATTATCACGACCCTCAAATATGTTCTCATTGCGTTGCGAGCCGATAACAACGGTGAAGGTGGAATCTTTGCACTTTACACCTTGGTTCGGCAGCGGGCGCGGTGGCTTGTACTGCCAGCGATGATTGGCGGTGCGGCGTTATTAGCTGACGGGATGTTGACGCCAGCCGTGACGGTCACAACCGCGATTGAAGGTTTAAAAGGGGTCCATATTAACGGCAACATTTTGATCGACAATCAACAACAGGTTATTTGGGTCACGATTTTGATCATTACCTTCCTGTTCTTCATCCAGCGTTTTGGGACCGACCTGATTGGCAAGGCGTTTGGGCCGATCATGTTTGTGTGGTTTACCTTCTTAGGCGTTGCCGGCTTTATTGCTTTATCAAAAGACTGGTCCATGTTGCGTGCTTTGAACCCTTACTATGCATTGCGTTTGCTGGTCAGTCCGGATAACAAAATGGGTCTGTTTATTCTAGGGAGTATTTTCCTGGCAACGACTGGGGCGGAAGCGTTGTATTCGGATATGGGCCATGTGGGACGTGGCAATATTTACGTCAGCTGGCCATACGTTAACCTATGCTTAGTGTTGAATTATTTTGGTCAGGCAGTCTGGCTTGATCGCCATGCTAATGTGAGTGCTTATAATCAGATTAGCGATTTCAACCCATTCTTCCAAATGTTACCGGAAAGCATTCGCCTAGGCGCAATTATTCTAGCAACATTGGCTGCGATTATTGCCTCGCAGGCGTTGATCTCTGGTTCTTACACGCTGGTTTCTGAAGCAATTAAACTGCGCTTTTTGCCGCGGCTGCACATTGTCTATCCGACACGGCTTAAAGGACAGCTCTACATCCCCATGGTGAACACGATTTTGTGGCTCGCCTGCTTGACTATTATTGCTTACTTCAAAACCAGTGCCGAAATGGAAGGTGCTTACGGTCTAGCCATTACCATCACGATGTTAATGACGACCTTGTTGCTTTATCAATATCTGCGCGCTCGCCACGCCCCAACCTTGATCGCCTTGGGTACCTTGATCTTCTTTAGCGCGATCGAAACCGTCTTCTTCATTTCCAGCGCCGTTAAGTTCCTCCATGGTGGCTATGTTACGGCTATGATCGCGTTCGTCATTCTGGCTATTATGTATGTTTGGCAATATGGCGGCCGGATTCGCGATGATAACACCTACCGCGCTGAAATGGCCTCACTGTTTGCGTATAAAAAGCAGCTATCCGAACTTCGCAGTGATCCGGAATATCCAACCTACACCACCAACTTGGTTTATATGACGCAGATTGCCGATGATCACTACATTAAAAAAGAAATCCTGTACTCCATCTTGGATAAACGACCAAAGCGCGCCCGTGTCTACTGGTTTGTCACCGTTAACGTCACGGATGAGCCATACACGGCGCAATATACAACTGATACGTATGGCACTGATTATATGGTCAACGTCCAGCTGTATCTGGGCTTTCGGATGGAGCAGCAGGTCAATGTTTTCCTCCGCCAGATTGTGAATGACATGATGCGCGAAGGTGAATTGCCAACGCAACCGCAAAAATACACCACCATTCCGGATCGACAGGTTGGGGATTGGACGTTTGTCTTGCTGCATGAAGAATTGTCACCGCAAACTCAGATCAAAGGTTTTCAGAAGACGATTATCCAGGCGCGGCTATGGCTTCAGCGCGTGACAGTTACACCTGCTCAATGGTTCGGTTTGGAATATGCTGACACCTTGGACGAAACTGTCCCGCTTGTACTTGGTAAGATTCCGATCACCAAGTTAACCCGCCTAAGCCGATCGCAAGTCGACGCGCAAGCTGAGGATGAAGACGACTAGCTATTTTAGTCAGATCACAACACATTCGCTAGCTTAAGCGATGGCGCACACATCATGCGCTCCCCGGTGCCGGCTCACGCTTACAGAAAAAAGTGTCCCAAAAGTCATGACTACTGACTTTTGAGGACACTTTTTAAATACAAATTATAGTGGCAAATACAAAGTCATACCGCTTCAGTGCTCAAACCAGCCTGTCTGTCTACAATCTACGCGCCGGCTTTAACTTTTTTCATGGCGCGCAAAGCTGCTTGGGCCGCTGCGAGTCGGGCAACTGGCACTCGATAAGGTGAGCAGGAGACGTAGCTGACGCCGATTTGATCAAAGAACGCCACTGAATCCGGATCGCCGCCAACTTCGCCACAGACTCCGATCGGCAGTTGCGGCTTTGTTTGACGACCGTTTGTAATTGCCATGGCCATCAACGCGCCAACGCCTTCCGTATCAACCGTTTGGAAAGGATCATCCGGAAGAATTTTCTGCTCCAGATATGCGGGTAAGAAGGATCCCACATCGTCACGCGAATAGCCAAAAGTTAACTGGGTGAGATCGTTCGTCCCAAAACTGAAAAAGTCGGCGGTGTGAGCAATTTTGTCCGCGGTGACGCAAGCGCGCGGGGTTTCGATCATAGTACCAACTTCATAGCTCACCTGCATCCCTTTTGCGGCGGCCAGCTGTTCAATTTGCCGAACAACCAATTGCCGCACCCAACGCAACTCGGTTTCCGAATTGGTCAAAGGAATCATGATGTGCGGTGTTACCTGCATACCTTCATCGGCTAACCGGAAAACCGCATGCATCAGCGCCCGCACTTGCATGGCGTAAATATCCGGATAGGTCACGGCTAGGCGATCCCCGCGATGGCCTAGCATCGGATTGACTTCTTTCAACGCTGCCATCCGTTCGCGTAACTGATTTTGCTCCAACCCCAGCTCATGCGCGACTTGCCCGATTTCACGCTGGTCATGCGGCAAAAATTCATGCAGCGGTGGATCAAGCAGACGAATCGTGACGGTTTTACCAGCTGCCAAGCGATATAGCTCGTAAAAGTCCTGTTCCTGCATTTTCTCTAGTGCGGCCAAGGGTACCTTGCGTCCGGCTGCATCTTTTGCGAGAATCAACCGCCGCATTTGTAACAATCGTTCTGGTTGGAAAAACATGTGCTCGGTGCGCGTTAGGCCGATGCCATCAGCGCCAAAAGCCAAGGCCTGCTGCAAATCCTTAGGTGTATCAGCATTCGTAAACACGCCCATGCGGCTGGCTTCTTTTGCCCATGCTAACAGTGTCGCCAGACTATCCTTGACCAAGGCGGCAGTGGTCGGGATTTGGCCGCGATACAAATTACCGGTTGTCCCATCAACGGATACCCAATCGCCTTCATGCAGCACCGTATCGCCAACAGTCGCGGCTTTGGCATGCTCATCAACGGTTAAGGCATGCATCCCCACGACACCGGTTGCCCCCATGCCGCGCGCGACCACAGCTGCATGTGACGTCATCCCGCCGCGTGCGGTCACAATGGCCTGACTAACAATCATCCCTTCTATGTCTTCCGGTGAAGTATCCTGGCGCATCAAAATCACTTGATGGCCCGCTTCATGAGCTGCTTTGGCTTCTGCTGCCGTAAAATAAACCTCCCCAGTTGCCGCCCCTGGTGATGCCGGTAAACCGGTTGCCAAAATCGTATGTGCCTGTAACGCTTCAGGATCAAACTCCGGATGCAACATGTCACTCAATGATTGCGGTTCAATACGCAACAACGCGGTCTGGCGATCAATCAAGCCTTCGTTAACCAAATCTATCGCAATTTTAACAGCGGCCGCCGGTGTCCGTTTACCATTACGCGCTTGTAGGAGATAAAGTTGGCCATGTTCAATTGTGAATTCAAGATCCTGCATGTCGCGATAATGCTGCTCCAACGTGGTCGCGATCGCTGCCAGCTGATTATAAACTTCAGGCATTTGATCGTGTAAAACCGCGACTGGCTGAGGCGTCCGCACTCCTGACACCACATCTTCACCTTGGGCATTCAAAAGATATTCACCAAACAGCGCGCGTTCCCCAGTCGCCGGATCACGGGTGAAGGCCACGCCGGTTCCGGAATCAGCGCCAGCATTACCAAAAACCATCGTCTGAACGTTCACCGCGGTTCCCAAGTCTTCGGGAATGCGATTTTCGCGCCGATAAACCACAGCACGGCGATTATTCCATGATTCAAATACCGCTGTCACTGCCGCCAGCATTTGCGCTTTGGGCGATTGTGGAAATGACTTGCCTGCCTCAATATAAAGCTGCTTAAATGCCAGAATGATTTGCTGCAGGTCAGCGGTTGTCAACGCCAAATCAGAGTCATACCCTTTTTGGCGTTTCACGGTGGTTAAAATGTCATCGAATCCTTTTTCCGATAAGCCGTAAACCACATTACCAAACATCGCCAGTAAGCGGCGATAACTGTCATACGCAAACCGAGGATCGGCAGTTTCCCGGGCGAGTGCCTGAACGGTTTGATCATTTAAGCCGATGTTCAAAATGGTGTCCATCATGCCTGGCATTGAAATCGGTGCACCGGAACGAACCGACACCAGTAATGGCGCAACCGGATCATCGAATCGTTTCCCGGTCGCTTTTTCTAACGCCTGTATGTGTTGATCCAGCTCGGTTAACAACGCTTCTGAAAGCCCGTGATGCTGTTGATAATCGTGGCACGCAGCTGTTGTGAGCGTAAAACCCGGAGGCACCGGCAGGCCAAGATTGGTCATTTCGGCCAAATTGGCACCTTTGCCACCTAATAATGCCCGCATCTCCATATTACCTTCCGCAAACGCATAGATTTGTTTCATGATAAAGCCTTCCCTTCACTAAATATGACGTTATATATATTCGCTATATAATGTATTATTTAGCAGGCAAAAATGCAAGCGTTTACACTTAGAAATTGGTCTAATTCGGAAAAAGTTTAATTTCATAACGCCATCTAATACGCAAAAATCTGTTTGCAAGCGCGGCGATGCGCGGTTAATATAACATCCCATTTCACAACAAGAAACTTGCCTATAAGGAATGTAAAAAGTGTCCTATTTCTCGCCAAAATCGAGAAATAGGACACCTTTAATTTGAAGCTGCAAATGAAAGCCCAACCTCATGCTGCAAGTGTTTCAATTAAATATTTAAAGATCCGGTTTTTGGTGATCTTGCCAATCACATGAGTGTCCCCATGTTTTTGGATCACAGGAAGTGAATCGACATTGTGTTTCAACAACAACTTGCTGGCCGCCATAATGGTTGTATCCGCCGTCACTGTCACAACATTGGGCATCCGCGTCATGACAATACTGGCCGGTAAAGTGGTGTCACGATCCGTAAAGCTGGCACGCAATAAGTCCTTTCGCGAGATGAGGCCGACCAAGGCGCCATCATCATCTAACACGTATAAGGAGCCGACATCCGCCAAGAACAGCTTGGTTACCGCTTCTTCCATCGAGGTTGTCAGCTTAATTTCAGTCGGCGGCAATAATATTTTGGCAATCGGGGTATTAAACAGCGCATCGTTGTCTGCTGATAAAACACTCGCTCCTTGGTAGGCGTATCCCACTTTTGGCCGGGCATCTAAAATTCCAACCGTTGTCAGCAAGCGTAAGTCTGCGCGAATCGTGGCCAAACTAATCTTTAATTGTGTCGCCAGCATTTCCCCAGTCATCGGACTTTTTGCTTTTAGTAACTGAACAATTTTTTGTTGACGTTTAGTAAGTTGCGTAAGCGCTCCTCCTCATGATTGCTAATCAACAGTATAACATTTTCAGGGAAATATGACGTGATATTTAATCGTTAATCACAACTTAATCCCAAATCTTGGTAAAATAAATCCGGCATGTAGCTAAACTACTTTGCCGGAAAGTTTTCACAGTGTTTGTTTATTGAGAATGGTTAAATGCTGATCAAGCGTGTAGACGATTGGTTGGGCATTGCCAATTTCAACTTTGTTAATACCAGCATCGCTAATAGCTTCCATGTACTTGACTAACGCCCGTAATGTTGAGCCATGCGCCACGATAAGCTGATTCTTGCCGGCCATCAACCGCGGCGCCAATTCAGCGCTCCAATACGGCAACAGGCGCTCACTCGCATCGGCAAGACTTTCACCGCGCGGAATAATCGTCGCCGGGTACGCGTGATAGCGCCGTGAACGACTGGGATGGGCCAACAACGGCGGATGCGCATAAAAGCTTCGCCGCCAGCTGGCAACTTGATCCGGGCCAAAAAGTTTCCGGGTCAGATCTTTGTTAATTCCGCGTAAGGCGCCATAATGCCGTTCGTTCAGACGCCAACTTTTAGTGATCGGCAGGTAATTCTGGCCGATTGCGTCCTGAACGATGTAGGCAGTCATAATGGCCCGCGATAACACGCTGGTATGCACATGCTCAAATAAGATCCCGGTCGCCGCAATCTTTTTGCCGGCAGCTGCTGCTTGAGCTTTCCCTTGCGCCGTTAATCCGACATCGGACCAGCCAGTATAAGTATTTTGTTGATTAGCAATGCTTTCGCCATGCCTTAAAAGGACTAATTTGACCACATCACGGCCTCCTTAACCCAACTAGTATAACAATCTCAACGGGTTTAGGGTAGTCTGCTCGGCAGGTCTTTTTTGCCGCCAAGGCGTGAAAATGATAGGCTACTATTATTGAACTAAGCAAGGCGCACTGCCTTAGCTTATAGAAAGAAGGATGCTCATGGCCAAGTCGCATCAATCTGTCACCATGGTCGAGCTTTTCTATGATTTGATTTTTGCCTATGCCGTTGGGCGAATGGCGCAGAGTCTGGCAGTGCCGGTGCATGGGATGATCGCGCCACAAGTGCTGGTTGAATTTCTATTGATGCTGCTGGTTTTCTGGACCATCTGGACTTTTCAGACAGTCTTAATCGATCGTTTTTCACATCATGAAGTGACCCACAACCTGTTTACGTTGTTCAACATGTTTTGGGTGATTGTCTTAAGCACCGCGATTAACCCTGATTTTGCTAAAACCAAGTGGCCATTTCAATTAAGCGCTGCGATTCTCTTCTTGAGTCTTGCGAGCCAATACGGTCTGCTTTGGCGGCGAAAACACTCGCAACTCGCCAAAACATTTGGCATCACACTGGCAGCTTGCAGTTTTGTGATTTTAATTTCGCTATTTATAAAACCATACACCCTTTCATTTGCGGTCTTCTTTGGCGGTGTGCTAGCCGCTGGGTTGATGCCATTGCTTTTGCGGCACGTACTCAAAACCACGCCAGCCGACTTAGGCAATCTCAGCACCCGTTATTCTCTGTTGGTTTTACTGATATTTGGCGAATCGATCATTGGTGTGGCAGAAACCATTTATGCCGGTCTATCTTTGCAAGCAGGTCTTTTCTTCTTGGTAGTCATCTTATTGTTTATTGCCTACCAACTTGTTTATGACAACGGCCTTGATCGCCGGCAAAAAACCGCGGGCTTGGCTGTTATCTATTTACAACTTCCATTACTGGCGGCCATTCTCAGTCTCAGTACGTTCATTCACTCGTGGCTGGCCGGGCTGCTTGATCCTCAATGGTTTGCGCTTGCCATCACGGTGACATTGGCAGTTTATTATTTTAGCCTAATCGGATATCTTAGCGCCTATCCTGTCAAGCACATTGACATCGGCTTCAAACGCTGGTTTTACCTTGGTTTTTCCGTGTTGATTTTTGGTATTTTTAGCTTCATGACAACCATTATGCCATTACCCTTCATGTTCGGACTCACCGCTTATCTATTAGCCAATACGCTTTATCTTTGGCAATTTATTCTCCATCCCAATGACGCGATGTATAATAAACTTGGTTAAATGAAAGGGGAGCTCCACATGACAACTTATGATGTCACATTCAACACTGTCGATGGCAAGTCACTCATCAAGCGCAACGTCCAAAGCGATCACGAAAATGCTCGGGTTTGGGAGGACGCGGTTGAACGTTTTGATGCCGACCACCTTTACATCAAAATGAATGACAAAACAATGGTCAGCCTTTTACGGCGTGCCGTTGTTCGCATTGATATGACCGAACTGCCAAGCGATGTTGAAAAACGGGCAAATCGCCGCGATGAGTTCCGCAATGCCATGTACACGCTGAGCCAGATTGGCCTGTAGCAATCCTGTTACGGGTATCAAAATGGATCAGCACATTTAGTCCATCAGCCTCTAACCCACGTCATCAAAATCCTATCGATTCATACATATCGTAGTTTCTTGATGCCGATCCGGTCATGCTGATGTACAGAATCTATGTATCAAAAAAGAATCCCTTCAGCCTTAAAAACTGATAGGGATTCTTTTTTCGGTCGAATCATGTGTCTGTACAACAAACACCAAGTTTAATTCATCAATGCTTCAAATTAGTCAGCGTAGTTAAAATGGGTTAACGGTGCATGCTTAACATCTTCAATCGTCTTAGTGCCGGCCAGCTGCATGATAATTTCCAACTCGTGATCAATCTGTTCGAACACGCTTTGAACACCTTGTGCACCACCTAAAGCCAAGCCATAGATAACCGGGCGGCCAAACGCAACCAAATCTGCACCGGACGCCAAAGCTTTGAAGACATGACTGCCACGACGAATGCCGGAGTCAAAGATGATCGGAACCTGCTTGTTAACGGCCTTAGCAATGGCAGGCAAAACATCAAATGATGCTGGGCCACCGTTTAACTGACGGCCACCATGGTTAGAAACATAGATTGCCGCAGCACCGGCGCCAATTGCCCGCAATGCATCTTCAGGAGACTGAATACCTTTAACAATAACCGGCAAGTCGGTATATTCAGCAATCCGGCGAACGTCATCTTCATTAATCTTTTGAGCAGCAGAAGCATAAATTTCGCCGATGCCTTTACCCTTGCCATCGCCTTCAGAATACTTTTCCAGGTTCGGCATTGGAATCGGGAATTGGAAGTTGTTGATAATATCTTCTTCTCGATAACCATCAACAGTGGCATCAACGGTCAGAATAATCCCCTTGACGCCAGCCTTTTTAGCTTCGTCAAGCAAGCTCTTATTGAAGTCCCAATCCTTGCTCATGTACAGCTGGAACAATTGCGGTGCTCCGTTGCCGGCCGCAGCAGTATCCGCGATTGAGGTTGAGCTATACGTGCTCTGCGCCATCAAACCACCGACTGCTGCCAAGCCGCGAGCGGTATCCTTTTCACCTTGGCTGTGAGCCAATCCCTGAGCCGCAGTTTGCGCCATCATAACCGGCGTCTTCAGATCAATGCCCAAAAAGTTGGTCGACAAGTCTGGAGAATCAATGTTCGACAACGCCTTGGGAACAATCTGTGCGTGGTTAAACGCCTTGGTATTCTCGGCAAGCGTCCATTCATCTTCGGATCCGCCAACGATATAACCAAATCCACCTGTTGGAATAATCTTCTTGGATTCACCTTCTAATGACGGCAAGTTCAAAATATCCAATTTCTTCTCTGCATCGCTTTGTTCGTAACCATTAACAACTGTCATGTGTCAAAAGCCTCCTGAATTGCTTACTTATTAGAACACTTATAAGTGTAGCACTTATAAATAGTAAGTAAAGGCATTTTGCTAATTTTTTGTAAGCAAAAAGGAGAACCTGCAAAACGAGGCCCTCCTTTGTTAGCCAAACACCGAATCAACATTGGCGGTTTAGCGTTCTTTCTTCTCCTTGGACTTGTCAACCACGTCATTGAACTTCTCCGCGATTTTGTCCTTGGCATCACTGAGCTTTTCTTTAGCATTGCCGACCATCTGTTCAGCCTTGCCTTTTGCTTCGGTCGATTCATCGCCGGTGAGTTTGCCTGCGCCTTCTTTTACCTTGCCACTGACCTTATCCTTAGTTGCATCAAAATCTGCCATACGATCATGCCTCCTTATTTTTGCTTAACTTAAGGATACCAAGTTGACGGTTTGCCCTGCTATTTTAATGCTCATAAAAATATAAATCATTTTGTTTTGGCGTGCTCAGTCACTTAATAAAGTCGAATAAAAAAACCAGACCTTGATGTCAAAAACAAAGTCCCTCCGACATCCGTGCCTGATTTTATAAAAAGCCTAACGAAGTAATACTACAATCTGAGTAACATCCTTTATCCGTTGGCGAAAGTTAAATTTGCTGAAAACTGATCCTTATATTTAGGATCTCAACAGATCAGTGTCCTAAAGTAACCTAAGAAATTGTCACTTAGAATCCTTTGAAGCTTTGTCGGTCGAAGATGTAACCCCTAGTTTGGCGAAAAGCATCACAACCAACAAAATAGAAAACACTTTGACAAATACCTTAAGCGCGAAAAGGTCAAGGCCAAAGCAGTACAGAATGACCCTGTTTAAAATGTCGCCAAGGCCAAGGCCGCCGAGGAAAACACAGATACTGCCCCAAAAAGGAACTTCGTCAAGCCATGTTCGTATCGTTTTTAAGATGTTCCTAGCGTCCCCCGTTCCATCCCTTTTTAAAACCTTTAAAGATCTGATCGGTATGTGCCCACGCATCCGCCAATAGGAAAGTAGCCAAAGCACCGCCGTAAGCTGCTAAAGGGACGATTCCTCCCGAAACTGACGAAAGATCTCGCTCCGACAGTGGCAAACCAGGGTTAATTTCTTTTAATGTCTTCATACTATCTCCCCCTATCCTTTGATGGCTCTAGCTACCCCTACCGAACCACAAAATGGAAACGGAAGGAGCCAACCGGTCTTAACCTGACAGTTAGCGGCAGCGCCAACAGCATAACCAAATTTTTCCCAGATTAAGTCGTTAGACCCGGCAGCAATCTTGCTTAAATCCAAATCATTTAATTCTTTATAAGCCTTTGTTAAGTTGTTCATGTTTTTCCTCCATTCTTTCTGCTTACACTATTAACATCGTTGTCATCCTCAATGTTCAACTTAGCTGGATGCACAATCGGTAGTTGGTATCTGCGCATTGAGCTGTGAATCGGTAATTAGTGTGTTATATCTGAATTCAGCTCACTTGAATGAACTGTATTCCCACCCGTAACTAGTTTGAGCTTTCATACAGTGATCTTCTTTGGCGCCGTATCTTTTAAAACCACTGCCTAAACATCCTCCTTTCGTTCTTTAAGAGTGATCATCTCTCACTACCAATATAAAACATTAAAGTATGCCTGTGGGAAAGTACTTATTAACGTCGTATTTTCCCCGAAAATCGTCACGTGGAATTCAAATTTAACGTTTATCGCAAATTTTGCTACGTTTATTTTTCATTTTCAAATTTGCCATTGAGCTGTGTTAGACAATTAGGACGAATTCTGTGTTGCTATTAGCTAAAAGCCGCTCATAGTCCTTAACATTGACGATTATTTCCTTCTATCGCTCAACCCCCCATAACGATAGACCATCGCCAAGAAATACCGAAAGCAGATTCATTTTATGACTGAGCATTAAATTTTGAACCAGCTGTTGTCAATGTGGTTTACCCACGATTGCCAACTGACGCCATTTTTTTCTGGTCAATGATCAATCAAACGTGCTGACCAATATGATCACTGTCACGGTTAACTAAAAGTAGCATGAGGACTAGTGATTCCAAAAGTTTTTCATCTCTTATGTATCAAAACAAAAAGACCCTCCAACTAACGGAGAGTCTTGTAAAAACGCCTTTAGTGCCGTGCACCGGGACGTTTTTCCTCAGGCGCTGGCGGAATAACCGCTTTGCCGCCTTTTTTAATATGCTTGTAGTTCACAACTGTCTTATTCTTCATATCTTCAACCATTGACGCATCTTCGGGTGAAAAACTGTCAATCGTCAACATGGCTGCATTGGCATAAAGCTTTTCGACCGTGCCTTTGAAGCTCAATGGCACATCTTTGGTCTTTCGTACCGAGACCTTATCGCCTACAACGATTTCTTGTGACACACAAAAACCTCCTTCAACGCATCTTCCGCCACATTTCCGTCACCATCGTAACACGAGCCGTCATCATCGGAAAATGAAGGCGCGTTATGACAATTATTGAAACGGAATCGTGACGCACTGCATTTCGACTGGGATAGACGCACTATCTTTGCGCTGTTGCCAACGCCATTTTCATCAATAGTTAAGAGCTTACTTGGCGACCTGGACTTTAACCTTAATCGGTGCATTCAGGTCAACCGAATCACTGTAATGTTGCAACAAATACCGCTGCATCGCATCACGCGCTTCTTTCTTGGTCATCTGGTGACAGACCCGCGAAGAATCGTGCCGGTGTCCCCACTTATCCGTATATTGACCAACGACTTCATAATCACGAAGATGTGCTGCAAATAACATGATTCCTCTTAACCACCTTTACTAATTGTACCATGACTTGGCACTTGTTTTTGTATCACAAGAAGCATTTATACACCCTTATCGGTCCCGTTTCAACCACATGAGCAAAAAAAGGCTTTCAGAGCTTCCCAGATCCCGGCATATCAACGCTAAAGCTTTCTCACCGTTTCAACACCTATCATTGATATGTTAGCCAACATCCCTTTGCATTGGCTGATCAAAGTCAGACTAAAGCCGGTCACGGTTACTCTGCTTCATCCGCTTAAACGCAATCACCGTCCGGCCCACCAAGTCCTGAACATTAAACTTATCTCGGGGGTCATAATCCAAAATCGTCACCAAAGCTGAATTCTCGTAACATTTCTCGATCCGGCCAATAAAATCATATTCCATATTGCCATTAGCCTGGCACAAAACAGTCATTCCTGATTTTGCATGTTTCATAACCAAAACCTCCTTGTATAGTGAGCGTGAGCAGGGCCGCTTAGAAACCGGAGTGTAAGTGGCCTCAGGCGTGATGGCCCGGGTTTGGCCATTGCGACTGAGGTCCTTACACGCAGGTTTCTGGCCCTGCGAATGCGTTATGGAGCGCGAGCCGGCGCGGTTAGAAGTCGGAGTGTACGTGGCCTTAAGCGTAATGGCCCGAGTTTGACCATTGCACCAAGGTCCTTACACACAGGTTTCTCGCCCTGTGAACGCGTCACGGAAAGCGCAACCCAGCACAACCAATATTCCACCTGCTCCTGCTGGGTTGATATTAGATTATCAAGGTGAATATTTTATCGTCAACATAAACGATCAATTATACAAATTTCCTAATATTTTGTTCATAATGCCCACTCCTGCAAGCTCGTTCGTTCCCTGTCTCCAGACTAAAAATTGCGCCAACCCAAACGCCATTTATACTTTCTATGATTTTAAGAATTCCTAGTCATTAATATTTCTATTGACATCATTCTAAGAAAGACTAACGCTTAAGAAGCATTTAAGTCTCAAGGCAAGGTGATGATCAAATGAACCGACACGTTTTCGCAGCAACCTTTTCTTCGCTGCGTTCAAAGAACTTTCGCCGATTTTGGACGGGCCAATGTATTTCCGTTATGGGAACCTGGATTCAGCGAACAACGCAAACTTGGCTTGTCTATCAAATGACAAAATCCGCTTTTCTAGTTGGTTTGCTAGCGGCGGCACAGTTTGTTCCGATCATGGCGCTGACTTTGGTCGCCGGAACATTGATTGATCGCTACCCCAAGCGACAAATTCTTTTGTTTACCCAATTCGGCTTTTTACTGTTGGGTGCTACGATGACGTTGATTACCTATTTGAAGATCGTCCAGTATTGGCAGATTCTCGCGATTGCCTTGGGCTATGGCATCCTTCAGAGTTTCGATACGCCAACGCGGCAATCATATGTTATTGAACTTGTAGGCAAAAAAGATTTAATTAATGGCATTTCGCTAAACTCATCCATTTTCAATTTGGCTAAAATTGCCGGTCCGTCACTGGCAGGTATCTTAATGGTGACGCTGGGCGTGGCACCGTGTTTTCTGATTGATACGCTTAGTTATGTGGCGATTATTGCCGGTTTGTTAATGATTCACCAAGATCATCCTATTGCCAGTCATCGTTCACGCCACATCTTATTAGATATCCGGGAAGGCTTAAGTTATATCTTGCATCATGCAGACGTGAAACTCAGTGCTGAATTGATGCTGGTCATCTGTACATTAAACTTCAACAATAACGTCATCATCCCGATCTATGCCGAGGAGGTTTTGCACCGCGGCGCTCAAGGTTATGCTAGCCTTTTGTCTGCTACTGGTGTCGGTTCACTGGTAGCAGCTTTTCTCATGAGTTATCTTGCCAGCTTCGGCCTGCGCCGGGATCTTTATTTGGCCGTAGCAGTCGGCACGGCCTTGATTCAGTCGTCCATGCTGTTCATTCATGTCTACTGGCTTGCCATGCTGCTCATGGTTCTCATCGGCTTTTGTAACATGGTTTTCCTGAACCAGTCCAACGCCTCGTTTCAATTTGGCATTCCCAATCAACTGCGCGGGCGGATTATGAGTGTTTACGTTTTGCTCAATCAAGGATCAACCCCGATTGGTAGTCTATACGCCGGCAGTGTCATGGATGCTGCTGGCGGTTTATGGGGATTTCCTGCATGTGGCGTGTTAGCCCTCATGTTAACGATGGTCATCTTCGGTTTTCACCAGTCTACGATAAAAAAGTGGGTATCCCGGTAACACCAAAAAACGCAGGTAAGCACGTTGAAAAGACCTTGTGCTTGCCTGCGTTTTCGCTTAATTGTTGAACTAACCTTCGCGTACCTGTCCGTTACCCAGCACCTGATACTTAATCGTCGTCAACGCCGCTAACCCCATCGGTCCGCGTGCGTGTAATTTTTGCGTACTAATACCGATCTCTGCGCCGAAACCGAACTCGAAGCCGTCTGTAAACCGAGTTGAGGCATTCACATAGACAACAGCCGCATCTACCTGTTGGAGGAATTGCTGACTATTTTGGTAGTTATCCGTAATGATGGCCTCGCTGTGCTTCGTGTTGTGTGCGTTGATATGCGCAATCGCTTCTTCCTCGGAATCCACCACCTTGACCGCCATAATTAAGTCATTGTATTCGGTATCCCAGTCTTCTTCCGTGGCGACCTGCATGTTCGGCACAATCGCCCGCGCCCGTTCATCACCGCGCAATTCGACACCATGCGCTTGCAGTGCCGCAGCAATTAAAGGCAGTTGCGCGTTTGCAACATCAGCGTGGATTAAAAGTTTCTCGGCCGCATTGCAAACAGACGGCCGCTGAACTTTGGCGTTGACAACAATGTCGATTGCCATCTGGGCTTGCGCATACGCATCAACATAAATGTGACAATTGCCCGCCCCGGTTTCAATGACCGGTACGGTAGCCTGTTCAACGACTGCTTTAATTAACCCCCGGCCACCACGCGGAATCAGTACATCAATATAGCCATTCAGGTGCATCATCTGATTCGCGACTTCTCGCTTCGGGTCCGTGATTAATTGAATCGCGTCTTTTGGCAATCCTTGTGCGGTCAATGCAGCCTGTAAAACAGTCGCCAAGGCCAAATTGCTGTGCAGCGCCTCTTTACCGCCACGGAGAATGACCGCATTGCCACTTTTAAAAGTTAACGCAGCAGCATCAACGGTTACATTTGGCCGGGCCTCATAAATCATCCCCACCACCCCTAAAGGCACCCGTTTTTGCGCAATATTCAGTCCTGCATGATTCACCCAGGCCTTATCCGTCTGGGCGGTTGGATCGGGTAAGGCGGCAACTTGGCGAACCCCTGCTGCCATGTCAACAATTCGCTCGGCGGTCAGCACCAGTCGATCCGTGAACTTAGCCGGCAAGCTTGCTGCCGCTTTTAGATCTTCATGATTAGCTGCCAAAATTGTTTCCGTATGCGTTTCAAGCGCCGTAGCCATGGCCAACAACCCGGCATTTTTTTGTGCGGTTGTCAACTGGCTCAAAACAGTCGCCGCGGCCTTTGCTGCTCGGCCCATTTGTTCCAGATCGATCGTGGTGACATCCATTTTTAATCGTCCTCCTTGTACCCTGACAGGCGCAACCGTTCATTTATTAAAGACTGTTCGTTCAGCAACCTCTTTAAACATCAGTTAGTCGCATGAATTTCAGATGGCACAGGCTCAAGTTCTGCCCCGAACCATGTCCCCACTGACTCGCCTGCAACGACTCGCAAAATAATGCGTGGGTCACGACCACTCGTTAAAACCATGTGCTTCCCTGCTCGCATCATCACTTGTGCCGCCTTAAGCTTCGTCACCATTCCCCCGGTTCCAAACCGGGTTGAACTGCCTCCTGCACCAGCCAAAACTTTAGCAGACACATGGGTAATCGCCGGGATCAAGGCGGCGTTTGCATGGCGATTAGGGTCACGATCGTAAAGCCCGTCAATATCGGAAAGCACCACCAGTAAGTCTGCTCCGATTTGCTTCGCGACCAAGGCGGAAAGTTGGTCATTGTCGCCAAAGGTCGTGCGATGATCCAGTTCATCAACCGCAACGCTGTCATTTTCATTAATGATTGGCATCACCTGCCGCTTCAGCAAAGCATCGATGGTATCCAAAACATGCTGCCGAGTTTGCGGATAATCAAAAACGTCATGTGTTAACAACAACTGACCAATTTTAGCGCCATAATCGCTAAACCTTTGCGTATACAACGTCATTAACTCTGATTGGCCAATCGCCGCCAACGCCTGCTGCTGAGCAATTTCGGCAGGCCGCACCGTCACACCAAGTTTGGCCATCCCCACCCCAATCGCACCAGACGTGACTAAAACCAGCTCATAGCCTTGATTCGTCAAAGCCGCCAACGTATACGCCAGCCGATCTATGGTCTGCAAATTAACCTTGCCATTTTGATGAATCAAACTACTCGTCCCTATTTTGACAACTAACCGTTTACAATGCAGCATCCGTTTCACCATCGCTACCTCCACTTACCGCCGATTACCAGAATATTAAAAAAGCACCGCCTTGATCGAGACACCCGTTAAGGCGGTACCATTCTCGTTCAAAGCCGTGCTTTGCGCTTTTTTACTATTTAATTTCGTCAATCTTCAGTTCAAGCTTGGATTCGCGAGCCATTCAGAACTTTCAGCAAACGTCCTGATCTCTGTGAGCCGCTACTATGACTTGATGAAGTGATTGTATGCGGGGTGTCGGGAAAAGTCAAGCGGGTTATTCGGTTCTGATAACATCTATACAGGGTGTATTTTTAAACAAGTCTGCCCATTCATCAGATGTTGGCAATGCGCGGAGAACAATGGCATCATCAACAACTTTTACAAAGAGCTCTCTCGTTTCCTCAAGGTTAAGTTGTCTACGCATTTTAATTGGTATGACAAGCCGATGTTTAATTACTGACTCTTAACTTTAAGCAGCGTGCTTATGTTTACGCTTTGCTTTGCGTGTGACGAACAACCATTCTCCGAGGAAGGAGCCACAGACACCGCCAACGTAAATCCACCACTTAAAAGGAATGTTCGATAACTTGGCAAGGATAAATCCCACACTCATTGCTCCTGCAAGAGCGGTTGCGAAGTTACGGTGTTGTTTCATGTCGCTTCAACTTCTTTCAATATTTAGTCTTTGTTGAACCCATAATTTGAATAGATGTCATTAGTCTTTCTACTGGTTAACCAAATAGCTTTCCAAAGAAGCTACAATGATGCCTATTCCAAGCTGCCTACGCGGTGCTTACCTTGCCACGTGACCACCAACAACAGTTCTTGAACAATTATCGTTGCACGTTTTATAGCAGCCGGTATATCATCATCGCGTCCCCAGACTTCAAGACTGCATCAATTGTTAGCCTAAAAAAGATACGCTTCTCGAATACGGCTTTGCTCCGCGTTTATCAATTGTTTTATAAAACGCTATCTAAGCCTTTGTTGATGCAGATTATACATGAATCGCATTTTGTGTCAAAAAGCATGCACGGAATTTTTGCCAAATACAGATTACATAACGTTTGACATATAACAAAAATAAGAACCTGGACTCATTCATCAAAACAAACAGTGAGAAAAATAGAACGCCCGTAAGGAATCAGAACGTTTTTTCAATTTCTGATATATTTAGCAATCTAAAATGCGTTGAGCTGCTTTCCCTCGTATATTCCGCTCAACAAATACCTTATTGCCGCTCCACCGCCACCCGTAAGGCATAGATTCGCGGCAAAGTTCTGTTTTTACCCACAGGTTGACCGTTAACAGTAACGTGTCCCTGATTGACATGAACTTTAACCGGCAGCGGCAATTTGACTGCGTATCGTTCTGGCAGACGCAGCCGTTCACTGTAAAAATGCCCATTTGTCAGCTTTCCCGTCACGCCAACAACACCCAGATGATCGGCTTGAGCAAGGTAAACGCCCTTAGTTGTCAATGGATTATTAATAAGCCGCCACTGACCATTTTTTAGCCGATATTGTTTCCGTCCCCGAATGTCAAAACGGTAAAAAGCAAAAGCGCCGCCAGTAAGTGGGCGTTGGCTGCCATCCGGAAAGACGGCCATTTGTTGAAATAATGCAATGGTCTTTTGTGCCGCGTGTGTTTGCATTGTTTGCCGAGCTGAAAGCGACATCGTTTTTGGCTTAACCTGACCTCTTGGCAGTCCCACTACTGCTGTCATCGCAAGACTCGCAATCAGAATCTTCATAATCAGTTGTTTTACCCGCATCCCCATGCCTCCAAATATTACTTTTTAAATATCGTCACAATAAGTTTATCATTTCAACTAAGATGACTGCTAACAATACACATGTTATTAAAATGGAAACAATAAGTTGTTTGCAAGCTCTGCCAACCTGATACATACCCCCTGCTCGAAACACAAAAAAGCCCGCCGTCCACAGACCTATCCCTGCACAACGGCGAACTTTCTTACTTTCTAACATTCTCTTTCCAGATTACGCCCGCGGTCGGCGAAGATAGCGCCGAGCCAGATAGAAACTCAGCAATGCCAATCCCAGCACTCCGACGACAACCGCGATACTTAACCACAAGCGCCAGCGATCAGCAGACTCGGCGGCGTGCTCAAGTGATTCGGTATAAGGTACCCGTTTGCCGGTCACTAACAGGCGGTGGGAGTTGATCATATACGGGGTACAGGTCATTAATGTGGCCAAATCGCGTCCCGGTTCAATGCGCAAGCTCTGGGTTTCATCCGGCCGCACGGTTTTGATCCGAAAGACCTGATACGCCATCTTTTTGCCGTTGACTTGGAGAAAGAACTTCTGCCCTCGTTTCAACTTGCTCAGATCGGTGAAAAAGCGTTTGGTGGGCAAGCCGCCGTGTGCCGAAACAACTGTATGCGTGTTCTTGCCTCCCCGCGGATAGCTAGTACCTGGTAACACCACTGCCCCTTGATCTAACAGCGTGTTGTTGGTGGTGTCAAAAAGGGGCAGATCAACCGCTAATTTCGGGATAACCACTCGCCCGATCAGATGCCGTTTCACATAGGCTTGGTTAAATTTCTGCCTACTTTGAAACGGATCCTGTCCCGGACGCAAACCAGTCTGGGCAAGTGCACGGTTCTCCGCTGCCCGTTGCTCATCTTGGGCGGCGGCATTTTGCTTGGCTTCTTGCTGTGCTGCTGCTCGGCGACTGGTTAGTAGCAATTCATTAATAGCCGTTGCCGCGAACGGATAGCAGAAACACGCGGCTCCCGCAGTAAAAAGTAAGATGACGAACCAGCGTAACAGCCGACTTGTCCCCGACGCTTTTTTTGTCATAGGCCATTAGACTTTCTTGCTGGTCTTTTTCTTCATTAGGTGACCGCCACCCATTAAGATGGCCCCGATCATCAGGAAGGCGAAGAGTCCGATTCCGCCTGTCATCGGCAATAATTGATTCACCGGCGTGTTGGCGATGCGAATCGTTTTCGTACCCCAAGTACCGGCAATGACTTCAAAATCTGTTGTCGGATCAAGGATTTCATAGCCTTCTGGTGCCGCGGTTTCAACCAAGGTATATCGCCCTGGCAACAGCCCTTGAATGGTTAAGTTGGCTGTCTCGGCTCCACTGGTTTTGAGTCTCGTTGCCGCGTCTTGATTCGTTGTCCAGGTAATCTTGGTCGGTTGGTAGGTTCCGGCCATACCGTTAACGCCTTCAAGAACTGCATATTCGCGCACATTGCCGTTCATTCGCTGTAAGATGAAAGTCGCGTTGGCCAAACTTTTGGAAGATCCGGCTTCGTGTTTGAAGAACCGAATCCCGCCAGTCTGGATTTCCGGACCATTGACGGTAATCTTGCTGTCAGGATCAAAGCTCACTTCAGCCGTGTTACCGACTTTTTGGTCTGGGATCATTTTCTCATTGACGATTCCGGTGTAGGCAACGGTCACGCGTTTGCCGGCATATTGGGTCAACAGGTTTCGTACCGCATCGGGATCGGTCCCGCCTAGAAAGTCCAGTTCAAACCCGAATGGATAGTTGTGTGTTTGTTGCCAAGCTGCGTCATTAGAACTCATGAAGGCCATTTTTCCGGTTAATGCCTTTAAAATGTCCTGACCGTCAACCGTGATTGCCGTCAATGCCTTAAAAGTAAGGCCTTCCTTGGTCATATAATCCAGCACTTTAAATTGGTTGTACTTAAAAGTGTCTTGACTGTGATCAGCCAGCGCGCCAATATCATGCGGAATCTGGAACTGAACCTGATACGTGAGCACATCGCCAACCGCGACATCATGGAGATCTTTTGTTGCCACCGCTTGTTCATTGATTTCCGTCAGATTTTTGGTAACAAGACTGTCTTTAGGATAAAGATGAATGTTGGTCAGATCCGATCCATCGTCTTGCCGCACTGGCAGACTCACGATCATATCTGCTGCTTTTTGATACGGTTGCGGGGTCACGGCTTCGTGAAATGCGTACACGCTATGCCGGCCATTGGTTTTGGCGGCTAATCCTTTGAATGCCGCCAAGCCGTCTGCATCAGTCGTGACAGTTGCTGCATTAGGATCCTGGAGATTCACATACTGACCCAGGTTTTGCGATATCATGCTCGCAGCGGTTGTCTTATCATGATTTTCCAGTAATTGGTAAAAGGCGTCCGTCACGTTGAAAATTTTAAATTGAGCGCCTTGCACCGGTTTACGCCCGGTCAGTCCAAGGTCGTGGCCGGTATTTTGAATCTGTTCGTCACTGGTTTGTTCGATTTTGTGCAGCGTGAAATCCACAGTCGTTGTCGCGGCATGTACGGGTTTGCCCGCACTAAGCAGTGGTAGAAGGAAGCTCATGAGCATCAGCGCTGCCAAGAGACTGTGCCCGATCTTTTTAAACGTTACTTGCATGCGTGGTGCCTCGCTTTCTTATTTTTAATGAAGAAGTAAGTGGCCAGTAGTAGTAACAGACTCCCTAAAAGGACAAAGCGTAAATTGCGCCAATCGGACATGGCCGGCAAATAACCGGATTGACGCTTAGGTGTACGCGTTCCGGTGCCGTTCGTATCCTGCCCGTGATTGCCAAGCTGGGTCGTTGATGGCCCCGCGGTTTGATCACCGGTTGTCGACGCCTGCTTATCGGCATAGTTATAAACTCGCGGGTAGCCGCTACTGATCATTTCCGGTGTCACCACCCCGCCAAAGTTTTCCTGCATCGGCTGGCCGTCAATTAACACAAAGCGCCGGTTGCCATCTTCGTCTTCCCAAGAATCAGGAATCTCGATTTTGATCGCGCGGCTTTTAGCATCCACTTCATAGCCGGGAACGCCTTGCAATTCTTCAAAGAAATATTCTCCGGCGGGCAAAAAGCGTTCACCTGTATTAACTAGCCCATCTTGATCGGAAACAAATTTGTTCACGCGGTCATCATGCAACGGATCAGTAGTGCTCACCCATTTGTTGCGCAAGTCGGTTACTGGCGACATATCGAGATAAAGCTTCTTACCATTCTCAATTCGGTAAATAGCAAAGATCGCACCGGCTAACCGTTTACTCGTACCATCAGGGTGCACGCCGAACTTGAAGAAATACGGATCGCGGACATAACCGACATTTTTCGGATACAGATGGATGGTCTGTAACGGGTTGCCACTGATAGGATCCGTGACTGGAAAAACAACTAACATCGGCGAACTTTTGCGCTCTAAGTCCACATTGAGTTCGGTTGAAGGATCCGGTGCCACCTCGATCATCAGATAAGCTTTAGTCGGTGCCTGTTGATCGACAGAAACGGTTATTCGGCTGATCCCATCTTCACCGAGTGTTGGATCGTTTTTTGTATTCATCAGCCCGATACCTTTGTTCCCTTGACCGGCTAATTTCAGGTTGGCCCGCGCAAATTTCAGTGCTTGCTTACGCGTCATATTCTGATAACGATCAACTAAAGCCCGAATTGCTTCAGGCGTCATATTCGGTTTCAATAAGGAGCTGGCATCATAGACCTCAAAGTTAGCACCATTCAGCCCGCTGGTTTTGCTTAATAATTTGTAGCCATCTTTATCCGGGTTATTCGGGTCAATCCGATGACCGTCATTTTCATACCAAACGTCTTCCGGTTGGCGAATATCCCGATAAATTCGCTTATGGATCACAATCTCGGCAGTTTGATCAGCCGCGTGAACCCAATGTGGTGTGTTGCCAAGCACGATACCAATCAATAGAAGCAACGGGACAAGCCACCAATAAAATCGTCGCATCTTAACGGGCCTCCTTTCGCTTCAGATACAGGTAAAGCAGCCAGCCGCCGCCACACGCACTGATTGCGACCATGAGAAACAGCAAGATACCGCTACCACCAGTTTTCGGTAGGAGTGTTTCCAACGAATGGTTCGTCAGTGTGAAGCGAATCCGATTCAACTTATCCTCTGCATCAGGGATAAATTCAAACCCATACTCATCACTGCTTAAATCGCTGCCACTATACGCAAGATCTACCATTGTGCCATGCGCGTTAATCTTGAAGGTAAACGATCCGTTCAGCCGATCAAATCCGGCAGGCGCTTTGGTTTCCGTTAAGCGATAAGTTCCCGGGGTCAACTGATGTGTGAATCGCAACTGGCCATTTTCATCAGTCGTTCCTTGAGCAACAGGGGTGGTTTGATCGCCACGGTATAAGGCAAAACTTGCATTGGCGAGTTTGTTTTTACCTTTTTCAATTTTGATCAACTCAAGTTCGGTGGGTTTCAGTTGGTTGATCACCGTGGTGTCTGGCCAAATCTCGCCGTTGCGGCCGACTGTCACAGTACCGTCAGCTGCCACTTTTAAATCAAATTCAGCCTGCAACTCGTGACCGGCAGCGGCAATTTCGCTTACCTGATAGTCGCCGGGTTTTAGCGTTCCAAATGAGACTTTACCCTGCGAATCGGCAGTTGCTGTTTGCAGTTGAGTGTCTCCTTGCTTCAAGACAAACCGACTACCCGGCAGCACTGCGCCATACTGGTTTTTCTTGGTAAATTCAGCTGGAAATCTGCCTGCCGGATCAAGATGAACCTGCACTGCGTTGGTTTCCTTACTGTAACGTTCCTCAGTGTCGAAAAATTTAACGGTCGCTTTATTGACCAGCGTAAGTCGTTTTGTCAGGGTGTCCGGATCCTTTGTTGGCCGCACCTTCAATCGAAGTGAGAAAAAGCCGCTATGAAAATGAATTTTCTGCACATCTTCACGTCCGATTGTCAGCGTGATTCGCTGCCGATCGCCTTCTTGCGTCACGACAAAATCCGACACGTCCTCAGTCAGCGTCATTTTCCGATCTTGGCCAACCGCATCCGGATCAGTTGCATTAAAGAGCTGGAACGCTTTTTGATAAGTCGGGGGACTGTTGTTATTGTCCGGAATCAACTCGACATGCTCCGGTAGCAGGTCCGTCACAACAATTTTGGTCGGCTTCACCACGTAATCGCCCATACTGTATACTTCCTGGTTGATGTAGTAGTAAAATGGCTCGCCGTTGTAATGCTGATTGACCACCTGATCGTCTAAATCATTTGCGGTCCAGATGGTGCCGGTTTTATCTTCCTCGGCTCCGCCACCGGCTTCGGCATTTGCGCTCACGCTTTTGTTGTTGGTGACATTTGGGTCAATCAACTCGATTTGTCCACTCCCATTGGCAACCCAAGTACCGCCGCCGTTGGAATAAGTGCCGCGTCTAAAGGTATGACTGGTACCGTTTAAAGTAAACGCAACGGCACCACGCCCAAATGTTGGCGCACCTAGTCGATCTTCCCATTCCGTCATATTCTCGTGATCAATTGGATCGACCCAGTTTCCCCAGGTCTGTGAGGTGTACCCACGTTGTTCCTTCCCGCGAGCGCCCAGTTTTTCGGTTTCGAATGTCGCTTTATCTGAGGTAATCCAGGTTCCTTCCTCAAATTGCCAATCCGTGATAAACCGATCGTCATAAGTGGGCGTCATCCCCGCCTGCTCCGTCCAGACAAACTCACCGGGATTCAACGAAGTAAACGTCAGGGTCGAATTTTGATTGGCTTCACTTTGCGGAATAAAGTTCAATCGCTGTCTCGTTGCCTTGTCATAAAAAATCACGCGCCAGTCATAGTACAAAACATTGGCAAATGACATCCCGGAAAAGAAGTTGTTGGAAAAATCAATGCCGACATCCTGAGGGGTAGTGCCCCATTCGACTGGACGGACGCGAATACCTGTTAGTTCAACATAAGCACCAATCTCAAAACGGTTTCCATCAAGATCACTTGCTGAGCCAACATGATCAATATCCACTTTGATCTTGGCATCTAGCAGGTTAGAAGGACCACTGGGATTTTGAACCGCATCTTTAAAAATAATGGCGGTGGCATCAGAACGCGACACATAATCTGATGAAACGCCATTCTCCATCGCCCAACGTGATCCGTATTTTGAACGGGTACTACTATTTGGTTTGCGATAAATTTGCGCCTCTTCATCCGAAAGTGCGGCGCCATCAGCTTTAGTTGCGTGAATTTTAATCGTCCCAAGTGCAGACGGCGGTAAAATCAGACTGTGCGCATCTTTGCTGAGTGCAGCCGGTTCCTGCACATCATCGTTAGCCAGGCGCGCAGGCAGCTGCAAGTCAACATCAAGCGCTAATACCTGAGCAGCGTCATTAAATCCATCCAGACTGAGTTTCACACTAGCTGCTTGCTGCTTTGTATCAGGCAGCTTTTTGGTTAAAAGGTATTCACCTTTTTCTGCCGTTTTCTCTGCAAGCCGGCGCGTTATTTCACCGTTAGTATGTGCAGGCTGGGACGTGAATCCTTGGGCATTAGCGAACTTGACGACTTGCTGCCCCGTTTGATCCTGTGGCTTGGCTAAAATCAACTTAACCTGAATTTCAGACCGCTGAATGTCAACGTTGTAAGTTAACGTATGACCATCGCCGTGCCAAGACTTCCCTGCTTCTAGCTTGATGTGCTGCCGAGCTTTTGAAGTAGTTTGCTTGGCGGCCGCGCTGGTTGATGGCGCACTAGCCGCTGCTTCCAGATCAAACTCAGCAGCTTCGGATGCGGCAGGACGAGTGCTCGGCTGCACTGACGCATCCCGGACATCGTGCTTTGGATTAGTCTGAGCGCTTTTGGCTACCGGGACCGCGGCACTGCCAATTTGCGTGACCAGCATCAGCAGTAACATCAGCATATGAATCCATTTCCTAGGCAATCGGGTGCCTCCTTTCATGTTACATTTTTCACTTGTTGCTGAATTAAGCGTAACAAGATGAACTGCGTAAACGGAACTATAATAATTGTTATTTTATAAATAAAGTTTTCTTCGGTATATTACTTCTTAAATTATAATTAGCAGCGAATATATGAATGATCATTCCAGTATTTATAAGTTTTAGGATTTGGCGCACAAAAAATCCCGACCTGACTAAGCTGGAAACGCTCAGACGGATCGGGAACAACCTACGTTATTAAATTATATTTTGCTACTAAGCGCGGACAATTTTACCCACGGCAATTGGCAGTGTGACGTGTGCATCATAGTTCATGACGGTTCCTTTAACCGTATCTGGAAGTTCCAAACTGTCCGGAACACCATGAATGTAAACAACCCGTTTATCTAATTGCAAATCTTCACTACCAAATGCTGCCTTGAACGCCTTCTGCAGCTCTTTTAAATCCACGAGCTTGTCATAAGCATAGTGCCCGTCAGCATCGGCTACTGGATAGCTGTCATTGGGTACGTGCATTTTAGCAGGCTCGGCATCAAACGGGACCATCGTTGTACCGGAAACCGGTTCCGTTTCAGGTAAATCAACAAAGCCGTCACCATTAGCATCTTGGGCCGCGGTGGCTATCTCAGCTGGCTTGCCATCCGGAAAACCATGGAAGTGTTCCCAATGCTGGACGTTTGCAGGTGTATCAAACATCTCAATATGAATACGCAACTGCGCCCCGTCAACAGTGAACTCGGCAGTACCATGGGCCTTAGTACCGATCTTCTCTGCATTCAATGGCACAATTTCTGCTGTATACTTTTCAGCCATGTCAACCACTCCTGTTTTAAGATTTGAACCACCTTTAGAATAACGTAAAGTCTTTAATTGCTCAATTAGTTTAATAATTATTTTTATAGCCTTTTCTACGTTCTCCTAGCGATGGCGTCAACGGTTTCATTCAGTATTTAAGCAGTTACATATCTCTCCGAAGCGACTTTATTCTCTTCCTAAATCATGCGCTTGAAGTAGTCGCTGCCGTAACGCCGGATCTGCAGCATATAAATACAAGCCATACTTAGCCCGTTTCAGCAAAATATTAATAGCATTCATGACAATCGCAATTTTAGCGGCTTGCGTATCCGCTAAATCAGGGCGTTTTTTGAATGCTTCTTTGTCCTGATATTGACTCAGGTTGACCGTCAGACGATCCTTCTCTGCATCGTAGCCAAGACTCGGCCCTAAAATAACTCCGGCATAGTTCAAATCGAACCCTTGAATCGTGTAAATCGAGCCAACTTCATGTAAGGTTTCCGGTCGTTGTGCCCATGGCCGATCGGTAAAATTAATTTTATCCCACGGCAACCGCAATGAACCAGCCGTGACATACCAGGTCTTCTTATCCAGAACCGTAAACGGATAATCAGCTGTTGCAATCAATCGTGACAGGCCAACTTCCGCATCGCGTTGCTGGATTAGGCGATACATCGGCTGACCATCGGCAAAAACCCGAAAATCAAACTTCTTCGGATGTGGCAGCGGGGTGATACGCCCGCGAACAAACTGATCAATCCAATTATTGACCGCAGCATCCCCCACCCGCATTTGTTCAGTCAGTTGAAAATGCGCCACTGGATAGCCGCTGGTGGTTCGCTTCAGCAAAGGCGGCGTCCAAAAGCTTTTAAGTTTAACTAGTTGATGAAAATCAAACACCAGCACAACCAATCGCGCCAATTGTAAAATGTCAGTCAATTGATTAGTATCCCGAAAATTGTTATACGGGTCTGGCGCTGTCAGCAACAAATGTCCTTCGTCAATAAAAACAACATCGGCGCGCTTGCCGGCTTTTCGATAGGCATTAATAAAGGGTGTCGGCTTCATAAAGTCCTTTTTGCGAAAATAGGACTTGGCTTCGGCTATTTCTTTGTAAATCTTCAACATTTCATTATGGTTCACGAGCAGTTTATTATCAGTGCCTGCCAGCGGTCCGACTTCTGCACGCGCGGCTTGTTGCAGTTGCGCAAAGGCCGCGTCCAACACCACGCTTTTCCCGGAACCGGCATCACCTGAAACGATGAGCAAATGCGTTTTGTCGGCTTGATAATTAGCCATGATAAAATTATGAATTTTTTGCTTCAATGCTGCTTGTGCGGTGGTCAATGTCGCGTCTTGCGGCAAAATGAATGTTGACTGAGCTAGATCTGGCATGTCGACACCTCCGTCATCAATATAGCATGATCAAAGCTAGTGACCATACGCAGCTTAGTTAGTTAACTATAACAACTTTAAAAATAACCTTAAAAAAACTAAAGTCAATGCAAATTACATACGTTATTCACGTAAACCGGTTACACTTAGGATAGTGACTAAAAATGTTATTCAAGAACTAGGAGTATCGTCATGCCTTCAATTGCTGATTACCCGCAACGCCTCAATTTAGCGCCTTTTCAACAGACACGATTAACTGAGTTGGATGCCGGTCTTTTTGCACAGCTTGGTTATTTGAATTTTAACTACCTCATCGGCCAACCTTACGCGCGTTTTGCTGATCTGAATGATAGCAGGCGTCTGAATAAGGCCACTTTAACGACTTGGGCAATTCCGACGCATCAAGCAATGTTACAAGCGATGCGGCAAAGTGCACGGTTTGCGCGGGTGACTTGGACCAATTGGCTTGAGACCTGCAGTCACCGTAATGAAGAAGACTTTGGTGCCATCACCTTCACCTTGGCACCACATGTTTACTGCGTGAGTTTTCGCGGGACCACCAACAAGTTAGTCGGCTGGAAGGAAGATCTTAACATGAGCTTCATGCCCACTATCCCTGCCCAGCGCCGTGCTCTGAGCTACTTGACCCGGCAAATTAGCCGCCATCTCGGTACCTATTATTTGACGGGACATTCTAAAGGCGGCAGTCTCGCCATTTACGCTTTTGACAACTTGCCGCAACCGCTTGCTGATCAAGTCGCGCATGTGTACAGCTTCGATGGGCCAAGTGGCGTCCCACTCGATCCCAACCACCGTGATCGCGTCACCAAGCTCGTTCCGCAAAGTTCACTCATTGGGGTCAGTCTCGATCCGGCAACTAACTTTGAAGTGGTTAAAAGTCACGTCAAACTTTTCGGCCAGCATGACGTCCTCACCTGGAATATCGCTGACCATACTTTCGCCCGGCTGCCAACGACCACTTGGATATCGCGCTATTTTCAGAAAACTTTTGCGCTATGGTTGGCGGGTTTGGACACCAAAGCGACCGCCATCACCGTTGACGCCTTATACACCATGCTTCGAAGCGGCAACGCCATCACCTTAGACGATTTAGCCAAAACCAAAAACCACTGGCGCCACTATCTACATGCCTTTCATGAATTAGACAAGCATCATCGCCAGCAGCTAGGCAAATCGTTCCGCTGTTTGCTCGGCGCAATGGCAGGATCGTTGGTAAAAACGCATTAAAATTTCCATGTCAACTTGGGCCTGTTAGCAATAAACTTCAAAATGTCTCTTTTAACTCGAAGCGAGAACGGCAAAAACCTGCCGAACTCACTTCGAGTTTTTTGCACTACTGTGACAAAAAGTTCAAACTAACCTACATGCCGTCAGTTCGCGGCCCACAAAAAGACAAACTAGCATCCGCCCAGAACCCCGTCATATCTACAACTCTACGAATCTTAGAGTCTCCCTAAGCAAAAAATCCTTGTACCTTTTTAGATCTGCTTTAACAATGAGAACAGGTGGTGAAGAGAAAATGCAATTTAGTGACAAACTGAAACAGGCTCGCCAGCAACATCATTTAACCCAGATGCAGGTTGGTACGCAATTACATGTTTCAGCCAAAACCATTTCCAGCTGGGAGAATGGGCGTAGTTTTCCTGATATTAGCACCTTGGTTAGTATCAGTGATTTATATCAAATTCCGTTGGATCAATTACTTAGGGAGGATCAAGATATCGTGCAACATTATGAGACCATCAGCAAACAAGCTCAGCGTTACCAAAAGTATTTCCAAATTACATACTTTTTGAATATCTTACTGATTTTGGCCATCTGGGCAGTACAGATCACTTCGAGCAATTCTAAACATATACTCGCGTGGCTATTTTTGGCACTACTGGTTAATTTAGTGGTAATGGCCACCCACTATCCTGATTACCATACTTGGATCAACGGTACCGCACACCGGCTGCTGTTGATCCTGTTAGCGGTTGGATTAAGCGCGGTTTTACTCGTCTTGAGTTTCAATGGCGCAGCGTCACTAAACGACGCCAAAACAGCCTCTGACCAAACTGCTTATTTAATCGGCTTTTATACAGGGCTGCTCACAAAACCGCTAATTGAGGCGTCAAGCATTATCTTTTCCATCTTTGGTTTTGCCGAACTAAAAGAACAGCCGTAAGCTCTTTTTTCTCATCTTCCCGCTAAGTCAGCCATTTGCGCTGGCTTTTTTAAAATCTGATAACTTGCTTTACAAGGTACAGGCTGCTGGGTATACTATGCTTAACAAGGTATCAAAAGGAGGCCAGTGCATGCAACCTTCATCCCAAATGCTCAAGGGCATCCTCGAAGGCGCCATTTTACGGATCATTCAGCAAGGTGACATTTACGGCTACGGCTTGCATGAAAAGTTGGGCACATTGGGCTTTGGCAATATCCCGGAAGGCACCATCTACCCGTTATTGCTTAAACTACAAAAAAACAAGCTCATCGTTGGCGTTCGCCGTCCTACCGGCAATGGTCCCGATCGCAAATATTATCACCTCACTGATGCCGGTCAAGACGCCTTGGCTGACTTTCAGCAACAGTGGCAACAACTTGCCCAAGCAATGGCACAGCTTAACCAAGGAGGCACCGAATCATGAAAAAACTAAATCGGCTGCGAACGGCAAACGATCAGCTGCTGAAAAATATTCACGGCACTGATTACACCTACACGGAAACGGTTATCCAATATTTACGCGGTGCTTTGTTCAAGGATCCATACGCCATTGAACACGCCATTAGTGACTTACTTGCAACCCTAATCGATGCACAACAGGCCGGCAATCGCGTTGCCAGCTTCTTCAGTGACGATCCCCAAACAGCAGCGGATAACATCTTAGCCGAGTTGCCACGCGTCTCTTGGTGGTACTTGTTTGATCAATACTGGCCGATCCTCATGTTCCTTTTTTCCTCCAGTATTTTTACGATGTTAGTCAGTCAAGACAACCAGTTATCTTTAAGTAATACCATTGCGCCGCTTACTGTTGTCTTCGCCTTTTTAGGGTTGCCATTTGCACGCGGCGTCTCATTTAATAAGCTCTCGGCCAAAACAATCTTTGGTCTGCTGCTGGTTGTCACCCTTCTTGTTATCGTCCCTTTAATACTGGGTTACTTAACCGTCAGCCATTCTGAATTTGCCTTTTCGCATACGACCCTTACCATCATTTGCGGCAGTTGTGCCGTGCTCAACTTGGCGGTGGCTTTGGGTTTTCGGCAAATCGCTAAACTATTCTTAGGCTGGTCAACGATTTGGCTACTGGCACTTGCCGGACTACTTTTGCCAATTTCAGCATTCACGGTCGGCATTGCCATCGCCGGCGTTGTCCTCACAGCACTCTTATTGTTCTATCATCCCGAACCCCGCTCCGGATTAATCGCCTAAGGCCGCGATTGATCACAAATCATACACAGGAGAAGCATTCGCCATGAAAAAGTTAATGAAACTGCGCGCCGCTAATGATCAACTGCTTAAGCAAATCCACGGTCTCGATCATAACTACACGGAAACGGTTGTTCAATATTTACGCGGTGCTTTGTCCAAAGACCCTTACGCAGTTGAACATGCCATCAGCGATCTGCTGACAACGCTCATTGATGCCTACCAAGCTGGTCATCGCGTTTCTAGTTTCTTCAGCGACGATCCCCAAACTGCTGCAGATAACATTTTAAAAGAACTACCACGCGCTTCGATAAGTTATCATTTCGCCATTTTCTGGCCGTTGATCATGTTCCTGTTGATTGAAAGTATTTTTCTCATGTTTATCAGCCAAGATCGTCAGCTTACGGCCGGCAACATTGCGTTAGCCGGCGCGAATGTCTTTATTATGATTCCTATTTCTTACGGGCGTGGCATCTTCTTTAACAAGATAACACGCAAAACCGTTTTAACTTGGGTCGCAGCCTTGTTCGTCATCTTCTTTGCGCCTGCGCTAATCGATTATTTTTCACACGGTCTGCTAGACTTGGCTATCTCTCGTCCATCACTTC
Organism: Lacticaseibacillus sp. 22; assembly: GCF_055413445.1. NCBI lineage: Bacteria > Bacillati > Bacillota > Bacilli > Lactobacillales > Lactobacillaceae > Lacticaseibacillus > Lacticaseibacillus sp. 22. Next base: position 102,287 of record NZ_JBVAYD010000003.1, read on the forward strand.
TGGGATTCAGCCTCGTCTTAGGTGCCTTCAATCTAGGGATGGCGCTGTGGTTTCGGTATGCTGCCCTTGTGTATCTAGCATGGACCGGCATCTGGCTGATAGCCGCACTCGGACTTTCCCTCCCCGTCTCTCAGATAACGGTCATCCTTGGCATCATCGGATTCGTGGGTGCCGTTGCATCGTCGGTTTTTCGTTTCGAGCCACCTGAAGTATGACGCCAAAGATGACGCTGCTGTGTTGCTTTATTTAAACAGCTGACCAAAGAATGTTGCTTCCCCAAAATAACGATCGCCGGTTGCCCCAATCGTTGTAAACAATTGGCTTAACGCGGCAGGTGACTGTAAGTGATTGAGTAACACATACCGGGAAATGGTCCGTCTGAGTTTGAGGGCCACCATTTGATAAGGCGTATCACGGTTTAAGTCTTTGGCCGCCTCTAAAAGCTGTTGCCGAATTTCTGGATGCTCCGCCATTTCCGGATCGTTATAAGCGACATCACTCGCCTGAAATAATTGTTGCGTTTTCTTACTCATCTCTTCACCTCGTCCATCTTGCTACTAGCTGGTATATACTCAACTCAGTCATTATTATCAACGTAGAAAGTAACTAACACGAGTCGTTCGAACACTGACACGCTTTTTGTGCTGTGCTAGACTATTCATGCAGTATACCGATCTTGTGCTCACCCTAATATCCATGAACCGGGAGCCAAAGATCAATTTTCCGTTTGCAGCTTATCATGTCACTTATGAAAGGATCTTTCAATTGAAATATCGTTTATTAGGCAAAACCGGCTACAAAGTCAGTGAAGTTTCGCTTGGCACCTGGCAACTAGGCGGCAAGTGGGGTGCGCCATTCGATGCAAAAGTCGCCCGCGAAACTTTGGACGAAGCTTACGATCGTGGCGTTAACTTCTTTGATACCGCTGATGGCTATCAAGGCGGTGAAAGCGAAAAGATGGTAGGGGCATTCGTTAAAGAACATCCCGAAGTGCATTTCACCACTAAGATTGGCCGTAAAGAAGAACCGCTGACCGCCGAGCATTTTGATCCGGATCATATTCGCCGCTATGTTGACAAATCGCGCCAAAACATGGGCTTAGACAGTCTCGATGTTGTCTTGTTGCACTGCCCGCCCATGCAAGTCTATTATCAGCCTGAAACTTTCTTTACACTGGATGCCTTGCAAAAAGCCGGTAAGATTCGACATTATGGCGTCAGCATCGAACGGGCCGAAGAAGGCATTAAAGCGCTCGACTATGACACTGCGGTTGTTGAAGTCATCTTCAATATGTTCCGCCTGCGCCCGGCCGACACCTTCTTCCCGCTGGCTAAACAACACAATGTCGGCATTCTCGCGCGGGTACCCTTGGCAAGCGGCCTCCTGACCGGAAAGTTCGATGAAAAGACCCAATTTGCCCCCACAGATCAGCGCGCCAACAACCGCCATGGTGAGCACTTCAGCAAAGGCGAAACTTTCTCCGGCGTTGACTATTTAACCGGCGTCAAAGCAGCCCGCGAACTAAAGGAGCGGTTAGGATCTGACAATCTGGCCGCAACGGCACTGCGGTTTATTCTAATGTACGATGCTGTTTCAGCGGTCATTCCCGGCGCCAGCAACCCGACCCAGATCGAACGTAACACCGACGCAGCCGAAATGCCTGCCTTAACCCCTGACCAGATGGCAGTCGTTAAAGATGTTTACGAGCGCATGATCAAGAATCCGGTTGGTTACGAGTGGTAGTCAACTAATGATCGGTGAGCGGTTGTCAAATGAACCTCCTCACCGATTTATCTAAGTGTAAGCTGACTGTACAAGCCATCTGAGTGTGATGACGATCACGCTTGCCAAGTTGGTTTGATGCTTGCGCTAACTCGTTGCTGCCGGCAGCTTTCTTCTGCAACAGCGCTGTTGTGCTACATAACAACTTAACGAGTTCACCGAAAAGCACCCACACTTCCAATTGACGATTCAAGTCATAACCATCACAAAACCCCACTCCGATTTGAAGTGGGGTTATTTGTGTTGCTAAAAAGTTATACTGATCAATCGCTTTGCCGCCAGCGAGAATCCATAATCAAGCGAGCGGTAAACAAGCCCAACGGTAAAAACATAATGATAAGTGCGGCACGCGTCATCCATTCGGCACCGACGCCAATATTATTCAATCCAATATTGTAAACTGCCCGATAGATATACAAGCCAGGTACCATGATGACGATTGATGGCACTGTTAGCGAAATCCGCGGATAGCCATCAACGCGATTAATCGCCGATGCAATCAGCCCAGCCACCAGTGCGCCGATAAATGCCGCCGCAGCAGGGGGAATCGTGTTGAGATCCACCAACTCAAGCCGTAACGTATTCGCCACTGCTCCAATCAACCCGGCCTGAATTGCCATTCGGCGGGGACTGTTAAACATCACCGAGAATCCGAAGACCCCACAAAAGCTGGCAATGAGGCGATAAACCAAAAGAAGGACCGGACTCAAGCCTAAGTCGACAAAGTTTTCCGGGCGTAAATGGACAACCATCGCGACCAGCCAACCAACCAGCGAAGCCACAATGGTAATCATCAACGCATACAGTAGTCGTTCCATTCCCGAGCGCATATCCTGCTTCGAAATATCCAGCATACTGGTGATAAACGGGAAGCCCGGAATCACAAACAACATGGCGCCGATATACCCCGCTTCATGCCGCGCTGCAATTCCCAGTCCCATTTCCAGTCCGCGAAAAGCGATAAAATAAACCAAACAGGCAACCGCCACACTGACACCGATACAAGCCAGCAACGTCCAGTTACGTCGAATCATGATTTCACGCAGCCAATTACCGATCCCTGCACCAACAAAACAACAGATCATTTCGATAGGACCGCCGCCTAACAAAAAGACGAAAGCGCAACACGCCAAAGCAGCTGCTAATCCGGCGCGCAACGGATCGTAATTGCCAGACATTTTTTGAATTTGATCAAGTCGATGGTGAATATCCCGAACGGTTTGAGTCGCATACTCTTTGTCAAAATGACGCACAAAACGTTCCAACGCATCCAACTTGTCAGTATTCACACCACTTTTTGGCAGTGAAAGCACCTCAGAATAGGCATGGTTATTGCTAAAGCAGGTATACGATAAGGAAATTAGGCCAATATCTGCTGAGCACGACATCCGCAATGCTCGAGCAACCGTGTTCATCGCCTCACGCACGCGCCATGCCCCGGTGCCACACGCCAGCAACATGATCCCGACTCGGCCGACGAGTGACGCGCGCTCTTCAAGGGTGGCATGATCCGCTTGCCGCTCTTCGCTGACAATCACGTCATACCACGGAATTTGCATATGATGTTTTTCTGAAAGCGGTTGGTCTCCCCGATCCGCTTGGTTATCTTTTGCCTTCATAACTCGTGCTAATCCTTCTTATAGGGATTGTCTTTTTCAAAAAAATTGAAAATAAACATTCACTATTCTAGCACAATTCATAACAGGGTGTATTTTTGACTTTTTGAAACTAACGGATTTGACCGCGTTATTCATGACAAGCACGCACAAACTAGCAATCATTTCTCGGTCTCAACTTATTGCATATGATGTTGGAATCGCTGCGCCAGAAAATGCCGGATTCGCAAAAAGCGACGAGGATCTTCCTTCTTCTGTCCATTGGCAATCCGTCGTAGTTCGTCAATTGCATCGCGTCCTTCTTGACTCAACCGTACACTTTCAGTCGTGAGTATAAAATCAATTCTTAGTATCATCCGAAAAACATGCCGTCGTAATTCATAGCCATGGAAACCATCGCGGATAATCTCTTCCTTGGTTCTTTCCACAACTTCTTCAATATTCGTTTGGCGGATGAGCTGCGGTTGTTCATGTAATTCATGCAACAGGCAGTCGATATAGCCTTTTGTTTCTAATTCTTCCTCGTAATCCATACGCCGATCACCGCCTTTCATTTGATTAACTTGATCCGTATCGTTTTTTATGGTCATTTTCTTAAAGAATGGGCATCGCATTTTCGCTACTAAACGGCAAAAGTGGTAAATACCGATTTATCGATGGTTAAACATCTTATCTGCAAAGTAATCCCAATAAGTCTTTGTGCCAGTGATAACAGATGCTTGGCCGGCTAATCCATAATAAAGCGACTGCCGCTGTGATTTAGATAATTTCACCCGCGCCTTGACCGTAAAGAAGTTACCAACTTTCGGATCGCGTGTCGGGGCAACGTCAATCGCATAAACCCGGCCATCTAATATGGTAGGGGTCGGCACATTCTCAGCAATTCGCAGGCGCACTTTCTGCCCACGCTTGATGCTCATGATCTCTGTCGGCAAAACGCCTAATTTTATGTCAGCGGCCGTTTGTTCCGTTAAATCCGGCAGAATTCGTGCCAACACGCTTCCTGAAGGGACATATTGATTCCCCGCTAAAGCAGTTTCTAAATGCAAAACCCCACTGGCACTTGCTTTGACATGATAGTTTTGAGTTTCATCATTCAGGGTGGCTAACTTAGCCTCGTCTGCTTGGATCTGCTGCTGAACCTTCGTCTGTTCCGCAACGGCTGTTTGCTGCAACCGACTTTGTAATGCGGTTAGATTAGCCTGAGTCTCTCCCGCTTTTTGAGCCGATACATCTGCTTGTTTTTGGCCAGCCCGCTGCTGCTCTAAAGACGTCAAATTGGTTTGTTCCTCATCCAACTGTGTCTGTAACTGAGCGAGGTACTGGCGTTTAAGGTTCGCCTGTGCCTCCGCGTCGGTATTTTTTATCTCACTTTCATATTGTTGATAAAAATAGTGATAGGCGTGGCGACTGGGCAAGGGTTTGTTCGCCTGAATCGCCGCTTTTGCCCCGGAGATAGCGGCCATTTTCGCTTGGCTCGTTTGGATACTGGCGCTTAGTAACCGATCAATCTCTTTGTTTTTTTCACTAGCGACGGTTTGGGTTGCCTGCTCAGCCTCTGCTGTCAGAGTCAGCACTCGGCGTTGGCTCAGATAATCTTGCACCTGTTGTTGATAGCCGAATCGGTCTGCCTTTGAAAAAAGATCTTTGTTTTCGGTAACACTTTGTTTCAAAACATCCAATTGCTGCTGTTGCTCTTTTAGCGTTGCCAGTTGCTGCTTGAGTAATTTAATTTGTGTTGGATTGGCGACATCGTGGTAAACAAGTAAGGTCTCGCCTTTCTTCACGCGCTTGCCTTCTTTCATGCGGTTCGAGACGATCCGATTGGCGGCCGTCGCCTGAACTGTCACGGCTGCCTTTACCGGTTCAATTTCGGCAGCTGTCAGCACAGTTACCTCGCGCCGAGCAAAGATCAGAAACAATAGCAAGCCTAAGAAAAGAATCGTACTAGGCATAATAATCATTGTTGAAAAATTGCGAAAGCGGTGCTGGTAATATTCGGTCGTTGCAAGTTTTTTGGGATCCATCATCTAAAGCTCACCTCACTCATGAACCAGGCGCGCGTAATAACCGTCTTGGGCTAACAACGTTGCATGGTCACCTTGTTCCACAATTTTGCCATGATCCATCACCACAATTTGTTCGGTTTTAGCCGCAATAGTTAAGCGATGGGCAACAAAAATAATGGTCCGATCCGTCATTGCCAGCAAGCGATCGACAATTTTTCGCTCTGTAATGGTATCCAGACTGCTAGTCGATTCGTCAAAAATCAGTACTTTTGCCGGCGATAACAAGGCCCGTGCAATCGCCAGCCGCTGCTTCTGACCGCCTGATAAAATGCTGCCGCTTTCTGACAATTTGGTCTGCCACTGCTGCGGTAAGTTTGCGATGTCTGCGGCAATTTCCGCAGCCAAACACGCCTGCGTCAAGTCTTGTTCCGAAACATCCGAACGGCTACCTAACGTCAAATTCTCCAACACCGTGCCCGAAAAAATAAATGGATCCTGAGGTACATATTCAATATATTGCCGTAATGTTGTGAGATTAATGTCTTTGACCGGAATGCCATTAAACGTGATGGTTCCCTTATCGGTATCAACTGGGTAAAAGCCAACTAATAATTTTGCTAATGTCGACTTACCAGAACCACTCATGCCAACAATGGTATATTTAGCATTTTCCGGCACTTCAAGGTTGATGTTTTTCAACACATCTTGGCCAAAACCATATTTAAACGAAACATCCCGAACACGTAACGGACCTTCGATTAAATGCCGCTCCGTCAAGTGCCGCGGTTCTTTGAATTCCGATTCAACCAGATAAACCTCATTCAAACGATTGTTAGCAACCCGCGCCATTTGTAACTTTGGCTGTAGGTTGATGATGCTTTCAAGCGGATTCGTAAAGTATGACAGCAGCGCATTAAAGGTCAGCATCTGCCCCAAACTCATTCGATTGGCAATCACCAAACTTGCCCCAATCCACAACACCACAACGTTCAACGCCAGCTTCAACAGGCCTTTAATCGCTTGCTGTAACTGATCTGCCTTGGTGTAACTAAACGACCTCTTCAAATAGGTTAGAAATTCCCGATCAACCCGTTCATAGCTAACTCGTTCGCCGGTCAAGGACTTGATGGTTTCAATGCCATTCAAATCTTCAATAATCGATGAACTCAAGATTGCATTACTTTCCATCGTCTCTTGATTCAACCGATCAAACGGCCGCTGAAATGCAAAAACAATCACCAAGTAACACGGCACGGCAATCAATGACACTAAAAACAAAGTCCCATTTTGGATCCCTAGAACAATGCCTAATATTAGGACAATCCAGACATCCAAAAACAACGTCATAATCGTATTCGCCAGCGCATCAATAATTTTATTGGCATCCGCAAACCGCGACACAATCTCTCCGGTCCGCCGAGTTGAAAAAAACGACATCGGCAATTCATATAAATGGCGCACATACCCTAAAATGACATCAATCGCAAGCCGCTGCCCCAACACCGCCATCAAAAAATTCTGGCCATAAGTCAACACAGCTTGCAGCAAGTAAGCCACCAAAAGGCCACTAGCAATCATCCCCATCGTCGTCCGCATGGCATTCGGTATATACGTATCAATAATAGACTGCAAAAAATACGACCCAACGATACTAATGACCGTAATCAATACCGCGGCCAGAATAATGTTCGCGATAATACCTTTTTGCTTAGCCAGCATGGGTACAAACGCAAACAAACTGCCTTTGTCCTCCTTACGCGGCTGATACTGCGGCGCCGGTGCAATAAAGATGGCCACACCCGACCATTCTTTTTCAAACACCTCTCGCGAAAGCCAGGTCATGCGCACTGACGGGTCAGGATCGCCAATCAGAATACTCGTGCGCGTTGCTTTAAAAACAACATAGTAATGAAGCAATTCACCGCGCTTCAGCACATGGGCAATAAACGGATAAGGCACATCCTCAAGATCAAACAACTGCATATTCGCCTGCACCGGTTTCGTCTCAAACGCTAGTGCTTCAGCGGCCCGAACAATTCCCAAAGCCGTCGTGCCATCCTGATTTGTCTTCGCTAACTCGCGCAAGTGGGCTAACGAATAGTCCGACCCATTGTATTTAAGCAGCATGTTTAACGCAGCCACACCACAGTCACGCTCGTCAACTTGTGCGGTGTAGAAGCGTTTGTAGTAGGTGATCTGGCCTAGTTTGGGGGTGTGTTTAAACATGTAATTATCTCCACTTTAAAAATTGAATTGCCAATTGACATCAGCCTCTCCAGAACAAAAAATAAGTAAAAGCACTATATTGACTAGGTAAATTGTGCTATCATGCATTTTATCGAGGGCCATAGCAGTTATATTAATATAAAAATTATAAATATATGCAAATTTAATAATTTTTATATTGTGTAGCTCGCAATACGAGATTATTTGTAACCTCTTTTACGAGTGCTCTTCTCCCACACGTAAGAAAACTAGCCAAAGATACTCGTTAGCCAGTTCTTAAACTTGTTAAACGTAAAACCTTCATCTCGGAGCATTCCGCCAACAAAACTTGAAAGTTCAAGATCTGTCATCATTGGCATTTCCTCATCTTTAAATTTTTTCATTACCTTTTTCTCCCTTCGTTTTGTCTTTCGTTCAAAGTGATCGTACCAGATCTTTAAAAATTTTGGTTAGGCAAAAAATAAACGTAGCTTTTTCGCCATTTAACGCAGATTTTCGAGCACCTTGGCAATTTTTAGGAAGTTAACCGCCTACAAACAGAAAGGTAAAGATTATAGCATGATTATTTCTACAGACTTGTATTACTTCTTGTTTCACTTACCGATCTTTTTGATTGATCTTACTTTCCTTTCGTATATTTACTTTAACGACTTCAAACTCAGGCATATTTTCTTATGGTCACTCGCCGCAGGAACGCTCTCCACATTTCTTTCATCAGTTGGTGAAATAACATTTGGTATTTTATATGCAACAAATATTTCAAAAAAATATCAGCGTTTTGATATCTTCTGGGTTTTCTTATTTCTAGAACTTAACTTAATTGTTATTAACCTTCAATTACTAGTCACTAAAATCGTATTTCTGTTTCTATCTGTCCAATCATCCACTATCTCAAATAGCATCAAGCTGATCATTGATGTCATATTTGCAGTTGTCATGTCTCAGGTGTTAATGAAAAAGAAGCTATTCATTAATTCTATCCGTGAACAAATCCAAAAAAAAATAGCTATTTGGAGACCGGCAGTTATTTATTTAATAGTGACCTGCGTTTCGCTTTACTGTTTAGAGTTTGCTTTTTCATTTCTTGAAATCACCAATATCCTAACACTTCTTATTTTGTTAACCTTAATTCTTTTTATGGTTATCAACGTATTCTCGTTATTCTTCATCGTAAAATCATATCAGTATTCTTTGGAGTTGTTAGTTATCAAGCACGCGGAAGCTTCAAAACGCGCGTACTATTCAGCCCTTGAGCAGCAACGTATCAATACCAGTAGGATTCTTCATGATTACAAAAACTTACTTGCAACGTTACAGCTTAGCTTGCAGAAATCATCACCACACCACTCATCAGACGTTCGAACGATTGTCACTCAAGCACAGGATGCACTTCAAAAAGCTGAGATAGGCAAAGATGCCTTAGCTTTGATCGAAAGTGATCCGCTCAGGAGTTTGCTGTATCTCAAATGGTCCGAATCTGCAAACCGTGGCATAACAATGTACATGCATACCAAAGATACAGTCCGATCCCTGGAAAGTGATGTCGGATTTGCAATTATCAGAATCTTGGGCATTTTAATTGATAATGCTATTGACGAAACTGCCACACTTAAACTTAAGTCTTTCAGAGTTCTCTTATTACCCGCCCGCGATCACTTAGAAATTGTTGTTGCAAACCCGATTCCTGACGGCTTTGATTTAACTCGACTTAACCAAAAAGGATTTACAACAAAGGGCTCAGGCCACGGGCAAGGCATGTCCATTATCAATGACCTAATCCAACAAAATCCCAATATCAGCATGCGTAAAGCAATTATCAACAATGATCAATTAAAGATCACTCTATTTATAGGAGGAAAAGCCCATGCCTAAAAACAAAACAATCCTAAACATTTACATTCTCGAAGACAACCCTGACTATCTAACCTTTATCCAAGAAACTGTGCAGCAGTACCTTCTGATTGAAGAACTACCCGCCAAGATCCGGCTGGCAACAACGTCAGCAACTGAACTGCTTGCAGCTGTCGATTGGTCAGCCATCAATGATAGTATCTTCCTCCTTGATATCGAGCTGGGAGATTCAGCGACAAGCGGCGTAGATGTAGCCACAGCCATTCGGAGAAAGTCATATTATGTCGATATCCTCTTCATCACCAGCCATGTAGATGAAGCTTTAAGGATTTTAGAGCACAAAATCGCACCGTTGGACATGATCAACAAGAACTCACCTTCGAAGACAGAAAAGAAAATTCGAAATAACATTCTTTATGCAATAAAACGTTTAAAGGCGCGTCAGGTCGCATCTCCCAGATTGTTTAACTACAGCATCAACTCCAGCATTTTTTCACTTGAAATGGATGAGGTCATCTATATTCAAACTGCTCCCGGCGTCTCAGGAACACTGGAGCTTCATGCAGAAAATGAAATCACAACCTTTCCCGGCAACCTTAAGGAACTAGCGACCAAATATACCAACTTATGTCGATGCCATAAGAGTATCCTGATTAATCCCGCACATGTTTTGCGTCTGGACATCACAAACCGATTCGTTTATATGGACAATCAAGATAAACTTGAGGTCAGTATTCGGAGAATGGGCGAGTTGCGCCAGGCTCTTACAGCAAGCTCTGAAGCACCTACAAGTAGTGACTGAAAATGCCATTGTTTTTCCCGTGTGCAAAGTTGGCTAATCCAGCCTCTAGTTTTAGATTAAGTGACAACTTTTAACTTTGCCAAGGCAGCCATCTAATACTGTTATTAGCACTTAGCACTATAAGTATCGCCACTTTCGGCCATCAAAATGTTAGTCAAGTGCCAAGTACTCTGGTGTGTACTATCCTGAAACCAAGAAACCTCTGAAACTAATGTGGTGAGCTCACTTACCACACTGGTTTCAGAGGTTTAATTCTTGGCAATAGGGTACCTTTCCGAACATTCCGGAAAAATTGATCAACAACATTAATACAATCCTTAGTCCCTGACAAGCATGACTTCATTGATTGACTACATCATTTTCACCTCAACCAAACAGGACTCGTCTTTCGATGACACTTGAGCTATTTAAAGAGTTACACTATAGCATCAATAAACGTTGATTTTCACCAATAAACGTTGATTTTTAAATTGCATTGACGTTTTTTGCCAAAATAGCGACGTTAAAAAATAATTGAACTAAAATTCTTTCCGCTAAGCTATAGTAGAGCCAAGCGGTGATCACCTACAAAATAATAGGAGGTGCTAAGTTAAAGTCTGCAGCAGATCATCTTCGAAGTTCGGATCATCTAATAGAAAAGCTTCGTTATCTGCCGTAATAACTCAGGGGCTTTTAAGAAGGCACATGTTAATAAATTATCTTTTAAGCTTCAAATGAGTGGAGATTCAGAAAAAACATCAAAGGCAGCGATATTGGCGATCTTATCGGATGTGTTCTTGGAACAGCCGATTCTGCTGGACTTGGTTTCCTAGGCAGAGTTCGAGCCGGTACAGTTACGGTTATTGGAACTGTATCCGGTGGCGCACTTGGAGACTGGTCTGGTGGAGACGCTGGAGCCGCTAGCTTTTGCAAGGGAGTGTGATTCATCTGCCTCTTTCTCTAGCTTTTCTCTTATGGTTAGCAATGATAAATGTCTTTACCACACGTAATGTTTGGCTCTGGATCGTCAACCTAATAGGTTTGCTAGGATTATGCTTTCTGGCAACTAGGCTGTATAAGAAGAACAGTTGAGAAAGACATTTTTCAGACGACACTAACATTATTTAAGAGTTAGGGTCTAAAGAGTGAAGGTTGAACATCCGTAGAAGCCCCGAGAATCGGGGCTTTTTTGGGATCAAGGAAGACTCGTGAGTCCACGTTTTATGTAACCTGAGCTTCTAACAGCGCCTGCAAACACCAAGATCCCCCCTCTATGCTTGTCCTATCAACTATAGCGGGGGGATCTTTATATCTCAAACCAGCCATGTACTCCCCGTTCAGATTGTTATCAGCAAAGTTGCCAAAAAGATAAGCCATGTTGCGTAATAAAGATTCACAGTGCTACTCCTTCATCAGCTCTACTTCAACCAACGTGCTATCGACTGACCCGTTTCCAGCGTCATAAATCCCCTTTAAAATTCCCGGTGAAAAGTACCAAAACGCCATTATTAAAACCCCAATGGCGACAAGCAACGACACTTTCTGTTGGAATGATAATCTTGCAAATTGATCGATTACGCTCACCTCGTTTACAAACAGACTTATTTTTACTTCTTTCAGCAATCCATTAGTAACCTGTTCTTTATGTTCTCCCACCTTCTAAGAAAAAGGCAATATACTAATGGCCAACTGCATCAATTGGGAACATTTCTCCCAAAAAGATGTTCGCGCATGAAGCCGATGTCTTAAGAGGTCTATCATCTGCCAGCTGATCGCAGTTACAAATACGAATGTGAAGAAAAATGCCAGAATCAAAAGCATAGAATATAACACAACTGTCATAAGCAAAGCTCCTTGAGTTTTCTTTTAAACTTACATTGAAGCGGCAAATTAGCGAGCACAGGTTCGGAGATACCATACGTTCTGCTAAGGTCGGTCATACAAGCAAGAAATCACAAAAATGACACCATTTTAGCTATTTAATGCTATTTCCGAAAGGCCTTTTGCTGTCAGGAAGAAGAAACAATCGTTGGTTTTGAAAGCTCATCTTATTAGCATCTGTTCTGCCGTACTCACGCGCAAGATCTCCTGATTTGTATTTTTGTTTCAATACAAATCAGGAGACTTTTGCGTTTTTGGCTAATAGAACATAAGGTAACAAGATTCTGACACTAAAAGCAGTTTCCAAATATCAGTAGAGTCACCTAAAATTTCATTTACCGTCATGAACAGCCGATATTGCATTATTCTGGCCTGGCAGATAGCTGTGTCACAATAGTTACTGTCTCCTTGAGCTGACAGGCTTCCTACTGACAATGACGCTGCCACCTTACCAATACTTCGAAATCAAACAAGGAAAATTTGTTATTTAGAGCGTTTATGGTCTTTAACCTTTGAAGATGCGACACTTATTTTGGAGAAAAGAATCAAAACAATGAAGATTGAAAGCATCTCAATGAACGCCCGGACGATGAAAAAATCAAAACCCAAGCAATCGACAATCAGCTTGTTTAAGCTATCACTGAGCGAGAACCCGCCGAAAAAGATACAAACGATAATCCAGAAAGAAGCTTCATTAAGCCATGTGTGCATAGTTTTAAGAATCGTCATCGTACCTCCGCTTTGCTCATCACTAAATCATTTATCGACCGATCAGTTTTGGCTCTGTCTTTTTAAGTTAGACCGTTATATTCGAAACTAGTTTGCCTAAGTCGCCGTTATAAATTGGACAACCTTTTAGGCATCATCCATTGACAACAAGCCCATACCAACCAGCATCGCAATCGGAGTTTGATCTGCACCAAATGAATCAGTGAACCTAACCATAATCAAGCGCGCTCACCGTTTTAGTAGTGGCTTCTAGTACCCATATCTGATATTCGCCAGCGAAGAAAGCTGCTCGAATTTATCAGATTGTTGCTCGGTTAACAAAATATTGTTTTGCAACAGGGCATTAGAGATTTCTAGATTCATGCGGCTTAAAATAAATGGAACAGCTGCTTGCTTGTGAATTAAGGCCTCTCTATTGTTCCTTAGCACTGTCCGTAAGCGATCACTATGGGAAGAACTGTCATCTAAGTCGCGAAGCAATTCATCGATAAGCTGTATCGCTTGTTCAGCCCGTGCATTCCCACCAGAAAACCATTTCAATTTCTTCATCTTTCACTCCAAAAAAGTTGCGCTAGTGCACCTTCACTTGTAACACGTTTGGCGCCGTGCATTGCCAGATCTGCCGTAGCAATGACGGTAAGAACATACTCGCCTACAGATAAAGGCTTGTTCTGGGCAGAGATACTTTTACAACGGCGACAACGCTAAAAATCAACGCACCGTTATTACGATCGTTCCCATCCTTGCTTGACCCCAGCTACCAGCTCATCAGCATGGTTCCACGCATCTGTTGCCAGGAATCCAAGAATAGCAGCGACAGGGATTGCGAGCGGTCCGATACCGCCGGAAATCTTACTCAATTCAGCTTCATTCAACTTAGTCATTAAAATTACCTCCTTGTATTTGTAAGAAACTACTCGCCAGTTGATCCAAAAGTCTTTGTTATGGATATTGTGGCGAAAAAATGCTCATCTACCGCACAACTTTTTGCAAATACAACCATGGCGTCATCAGCGGCATGCCTGGATTAAAGCCGCTTGACCTTTACCATCGAAATTCGACTAATGGGTTTGTATGGCAGCATTACAGCGTACGGCTTAGGCATTGAAATGAGCACTCAAAGTTTAAGCGTAGGTAATAAACCAGATAGCATTCAAAATATAAGCACGTTTAAAGGCTATCTGATGCTCACTGTCGAGATATTTATCATCCCAAACGCGATAGTGACCATCTTTTTTACAGCACGTATATACCAAAACACCTAATAGATATACCAAGATAAACGTAGCTAACATTAAAAGATTTATCTTATTCATACGTTCGCCCGTTCGAGTGCCTATTCATCCCGGATACTAATTGCCGTTAAGTTTGTCAACAATCTCTTTGGCAGGCCCAATGGCTGGTGCAAACATGGCGCCTTCAGCCCAAGCACGCGCGGTTGAACCAATGGCCTTCCCGATAAAGGTCCACAGATTACCATTATCGCCACCAGAAATGCTTGCTAAGTCAGCTGTGTTTAAAGTTTTTAAATGATCCATGTTCTTCCTCCTTTTTTCTTTATGAGCCTGTCAATGTATTAATCAGCCTAAGTTATTGCTTAAGTCGCCACCTTAATTGGATGAACAATCGGCAGTTTATACTTAAATGCCGATTCGTAAGCTGGCGGATGGCGTTCGTTTGGTGAATCCACACTGCAATTAAATAAAGGAACATTCCCGCCGGTCGTCAATTCAAGCATTTTTCCCGAGATTTCCTTCAAAGCTAGTCCTGTTCGCATGGTCATCCCATTTTCCTCCTTTCCCTTTGTTAGAAGGACTTCCCTTCTTCCCCATCAATATAAAGTAGACAGCCAAGTTTGTGGGAATAGATTTTTTAACGTCGCTTTTTGCAAGAAAACCGTCGTAAAAAACCGAATTTTGACGTTTATTGTTGAAAAGCCGACGATTATTTGGATATTACCGTTTTCTCTTCAAAACTCAAGCAACTGCAACTGTATTTACTTTTACCCATGTCTTTTTCGCCACTGTGAGCATCCAGTCTTAAGCCAACTTAGAAAGGCGATCAGGCTCGCGGCCAGCATGTGCATCCATTCGCCGGGGAAGTGATGACAAACTGCACACATATAACCGACAGTAAATGTTAATAAGCAGCGCCAAAATCTTTTTTGATTCACGCTTTCTTCTGCTTTTCCTCCCGCTCACTCAACAGCATTAATAACGTCATCAAAATCAGCATTGGCGTCACAAAACTGCCATGATTGGTCCATCCAATTGCCGATGTGACCGTATAAATGGCGAAAATAATGGTAGCGATTATCAACCCATAATCGACTAGTTTAGTCAGTCGCGTAGGCATCGTTTTTCTCCTTAAACTCGTTCTATCATAATTGATACAGACAGCCGCGCTACGAATGCGATAACCGTGCCAGAAACTCTTCATTGTTTTGGCCACGGCGAAAAAGTCGCAGTGCAATCGCTAGGTAAATCCCGGCAATAAGGAATGCGTGAACAATCGTCATCGTCATAGCGTTGGGATCACTAGGCGCTTCTTTCGGATACGGTCCACTAACCAAAGTGATAACAAAATCAATCAAAAAATGGATCAATATTGGCATAAGCAACGATCCATAGCGAATATAAAGTGCTGCAAAAATAGCCCCCATGCCAAATGCCTGGATCACTTGGGCAATTGTTATCACAAGCCCTTGAGCAGGCAAATTACTCAGGTGAGCCAATGAAAAAACAAGACTGCTTAACCCTATGCAAAATAAGAGTTGGTATTTGGCATGGCGATGATGGGCAACATAAAACGCCCGAATCAAACCGCCAAGCATGACGCCACGAAACAAATACTCTTCTGGAACAGCGGCAATGGTACCAATCACAGCTGCTTGCAAGACGTCAATCGGTGTTCGACTTGTAACCGTGAACCAACCGATAAGCATCAAGATCAGTCCCCAGATGACAACCGGCTTCAATCGTGGCCGCCTAAGTGTCACTTTCAAGACGATAGCTTGTTTCAGCAGCAGCCAGTTAAGTGCGATCATCACCAGTAAAATGATGGCTTTAAATAAGATATTCCCAGCCCAGAAGTCCAATTTAAGCATGTAAACTGCTGGAATTAAAAGCAGCTCGCTGATTAGCACAACCAAAAGCAAGATATATAAAACGCAAAATCCTGGCGACAACAGCAAATGACGTTTTCTTTCCATTTATCCACCTTCACTCGCATGTTTCAATGCAACGCAGCTTCGATATCGCTATCCACAATATACCGAGGCTGCGCATGTTACGGATCATTAACTTTTAAACGTCGGGTTTTCGCCGATAATCGTTGTATTTTGAAACTTGACAACGCGTTAATCGTCCCCATTTCCGAAAAGGTTTGCCAATGGAAGCGCACTTGCTGACTATTTACTGACTGCCCCACAGTTGCACGATCCTGAAAATGCCGTAAGCAAAATCGCCTCATCCAATACCAACGCGCCAACGTTAGTCTTGAATGAGGCGATGAAAAGTTAGAGTTCGATATTTACGCTTCTGCGGCTTCAGCCAAATCAGCAATGCTCGTCTGCTTTAGCACTTGCACCATAGCATCTTCGGCTTGGTTTAAAACATTGGTGCTTGCCGCTAACCAGCTCGTGACGCGCTCGCCGTTGACAAACGCAGCTGGATCGATTTCCTGATGAAGCTTAAATAACGGTGCCGTCCCTTCAATAGCCGTTAAGATTTCGTAAACTGTAATCGTTTGCGGCGTTTTGGCTAATCGCAAACCGCCATTGAGACCGGTTTTCGACGTTAAAATACCACTTTTTTTAAGTGTAGACGAATTTTTTTTAATGCTAGGAACCGGAATGTTTAGCATTTCGGAAATCTTTTGAATTGATAAATAGTCTTCGTGTTGTGCTTGGGACTTTGCGTTGACGTAGGCCGTGATTTCAAGTGCTTGCGAGAATGCGACAGAAAAAGCCATCGAATATACCTCCTATTAGACGATTGTGTATATTCTATTATACCAATGATACCGTTACTTGGCGGCTTTTTCTGCCGGAATAATGAACGTGACGACAAGTATCAAGCCAACAATGGTCATGCCGACGCCAATCAACATTGCCTGTCCGAATACATCCGCAATCTTAGTTAAGCTGCTAGTTGAAGCCGCAAAGATTGCCAGTCCTAAAGCGCCGCCAAATTGTCGGGCGGTGTTGTAGACGCCTGATGCAGCTCCCGAAATTTCCGGCCGAATTCTAGCCAAACCTGAAGTAGCGAGTGTGGCAAATGCCAGCGCGAATCCTACCGCAAATCCGAGTGTCCCAAGTAACAAAAACCAGTAATTGGCAAACCGTGATGCCACTGCCAGTTCAGCCAATGAAAGTAGCACCGTGACAAATCCGAAGATCATG
Source organism: Lacticaseibacillus sp. 22 (assembly GCF_055413445.1). NCBI lineage: Bacteria > Bacillati > Bacillota > Bacilli > Lactobacillales > Lactobacillaceae > Lacticaseibacillus > Lacticaseibacillus sp. 22. The sequence continues at coordinate 119,564 of NZ_JBVAYD010000003.1, forward strand.
ACCCTTGAATTACGCCACCGATCAACGAAGGTCCGGGCCTTGACTGCCACAATGAAGAGTAAGATGGCCATTGGCACCATGCCTAATGCAGTCATAAATGGCGTTAATCCTAAGACGCCTTGCATAAACTGAGGTGTGTAGAACCAAAAGCCGATTGCAGCGGCACTAAACAACAAAGAACTGACATAAGAAGCCATCCGTTCCCTATCCGTAAAGATTTCCAGTGGCATTGTCGGGTGAGCAACGCGACCTTGACTAGCAATGAACGCAATCCAAAGAACTGCTGAAATCAGTAATGTGGGGATTGGCCACGGACTGCCATCCAACCCATATGAGATTGAAGTCATCGCTAATACTGACAAGATCGTACCAATCCAGTCAATCTTTCCGGTTTGGCGTTTTGCACTAGGTAAATATCTAGCCGCAATACCAACCATGATTAATGCGATCGGACCATTCATGTAGAAACCGACCCGCCATGACGCAAACGTTGCAAAGAAGCCGCCAATGACTAAACCAACCGCTGCACCGGCTCCAATGACGGAAGCATAGTAGCCGATTGCCCGCTGTCGTGCTTTTCCTTGAAAGGTGTCTGTTAACAAAGCCAAACAGTTCGGTGCAAGAATGGCCGCGCCCACGCCTTGAACAGCGCGAAAGCTAATCATGACAAGCGCATTGGTAGCTGCCCCGACTGCCAGACTGCCAACTCCGAAAATAGCTAAACTCGCAATGAACAATGGTTTGCGTCCGTAAATATCGCCTAATTTACCGCCTACTAGCATCAGCCCAGCATAAGTTAGCGCATAGGCCACCTGCACCCAAGACAACGCGCCAGCATTCAAATGCAATTGTGCCGCCATTTTAACGGTACCCGTGTAAACAATCGATGTGTCAAGCACACCTAGAAAAGCCCCAATCAGTGCCAGACCTAAAATAATGACTTGAGTCGCTGACATGCGCTGCGATTGGGTGATTGCCGCATCTGTTTCCTCAATGACGGTGTCGTCAGCCAGGCCATCATTGATTAATTCCTTGTCTTCTTCTTTGCTCATATGAGATGCCCCTTTCTATGGTTCACTTAGTATATTCCGTTTATACTAATATGGCAAATCTTTTTTGAGCAAAAAAAACCACGTGTTCCTTAATTCTGTGGAAACACGCGGCTACAAGCGAATTCTTTTCGGGCCGGTTACTGGAATCAGACCATGGCTTGGGCAACAACTGTCTAAATAATAAAGTGCGGCCCGCCTACCTGACTCAACTCGCCATGAATGTCATTTTCCATAAAATCTTTTACCGCCTGCCACCACTGATTGGCCTCCGCTGAAAGTTTCATTCCTTGCAAGCCGATTAATCGCGTAAACCGTGCGTATAGTCGCGACAAGGCGTAATCTGCGGCTCGATTCTTGAGCACATTAGGCCGCTTTAAAATAGCTAAGGCCTCATCCACAACTTCCTGTGCTTCTGTCTCCATCAGACCACCACTAGCCGCTTTTTTCAGACTCAGGTTTAACCCAGTCAAAATAAACAGAATCTGATTTCGTTGCACCATATTCATGAGCGATCCTCCATGTCTGGTCGATAAGTATTTGCGTTGAGATAGCGTTTTCTTGAATTGCTAACTGCAATATACCAAATCTATCAAGCTTCAGGGCAAACTTTCGATAAACGTAGCCTTTTCGCCGATTAACGTTATTGGGGACATAAATCGCCCGGTCCAAAGCGCATAGAAAAAGCCGTGGTGCATTAACCACGACTAATCGGAAGCGCGTATTTCAGCATAGTCGTAAAAAGGCTGAAATGACACAGTTCATCAGCATCGAACAAGCTCATATTCCATCCGGCTACTTAATGTCCGCCACCCCAGACAATTGGAAAAGCGACTAGCCCAGCAGCCAGCGCCTGATCGCGATAACGCTTGGCATTGACCTGATCTGCCGGCACATCCGCCTTGATCGCATTGAAAATGGCGATCATCTCGGCTGGAATCGCGTGATGAATGAGATAATACTTGGAAATATCATGCGATAGCTGGGTCACGACTGCGACATAGGCTGTTTTGTCCTCTGCATCTTCCAGTTGTTTCGCGTTGGATTCGATTATTTGCTTTAATTTGGCATCAGCTTTCACGGCCGGACTACTATATGCTTTACTCAACATTTCGAATAACGCTTGTTTCTTGTCTGACATGACATTTGCCTCCTAAAACGATAGACCCTGCTACCATTGTACAGTTGCATCAAGGAATTTTTCCAGAGTATGCACCTGGACGAGCCAAAAATCAAGCGCCATCTACTGCAACCTGATTAAAGCCGTAACGAAAAAGAGGCACCTACATGAAAAGTGCCTCTTTTGTCTTGACCATTACGGCAAATCGTTGCCAGCCGCGAAGTAAATGTCATACCATTCCTGCCGCGTCAAGGTAATATCGGCACCTTCTGCACTTTCTTTGATGTGTTCAGGATTCATTGAACCGAGAATAACCTGAACGCCCACCGGATGCCGCAGTAACCACGCAACAGCGATCGCATTTTTATTCGTGTGATAATGATCGGCGACTTTTTGCAGCTCGTCATTTAATGCTTTGAACTTGGGACTGTCAATGAAGGTACCTTCAAACATCCCGTACTGGAACGGCGACCATGCCTGCAAGGTCATATGTTTGCGTTGCAGATATGGCAGCAAGCTCCCATCATGATCAACAGACCGGTCATCGGCCATGTTGGTATGCATGCCCGCATCAACCATGCCAGTGTGGGCCACTGAGAACTGAACTTGATCAATCAAAAGTTGTTGATGCAGATTCTCCTGCAACAGCGCAATTTGTTCGGGATTGAAGTTAGAAACCCCAAAATGCCGCACCTTACCGCTTTGCTGCAATTCATCAAACGCAGCCGCCACATCATCAACTTCCATCAATGGATCCGGACGATGCAGTAAAACCGAATCCAGATAGTCGATTTGCAAGCGCTGCAGAATGTTATCAACCGCTGACAACAGGTGTTCTTTGGAAAAGTCATAGCGTTTGCCGAAAACCAAGCTGCCGTGTGAACGTTTTGGATCTACCACAATCCCGATTTTAGACTGAATATACAACTGATCGCGGTTAACTTTAGCTTGTTTCAAAGCTTCGCCAAAAACCTCTTCCGACTTGCCTTGACCATAAATGTCCGCCGAATCGATGAAATTAATTCCATCGTCATAAGCGCTATCCAAAACCGAAGCCGCTTTTTCCGGAGACAAAACATTCATCCGCATAATTCCCAGTGCAACACTGGAAGCTTTCCAATTAGAACCACCTAATTGCACTTGTTTCATGACAGCAAAACTCCTTTCTTAGTAAGCGTGAGCCAGCGCGCTTAGGGGCCGGAGTGTAAGCGGACTTGGGCGTGATGGCCGGGCTTTGGCCATTGCGACCAAGGTCCTTACACGCAGGCCCCTGCGCTGGCGAACGAGTTATAGCGTGAGCGCGAGCCGGCGCGCTTAGGGGCTGGAGTGTAAGTGGCCTTGGGCGTGATGGCCGGCTTTTTGGCCATTGCGACCAAGGTCCTTACACGCAAGCCCCTGCGCCGGGGAGCGCGTTATGGTGAGCGTGCGCCGGCCACAACCCCCAGCGCCACCGTCCGCCCACAATCCAATGACACCTCAATTCTATCCCCTAAAGTCCACTTAAGGTCAAGCTAATATGAGAATTTCAATAAAACGACTTGTCAGCATCTTTTTGGCGCGTTAATTTAAAGGTGATAACACTTATTTTTAATTAGCAGAAACTATCAGGAGGGTTCAAAATGACTGTTAAAGATAAAGTCGTCGTGATTACCGGCGCGTCAAGCGGTATTGGCGCTGCAACCACGCAGGTATTGGCACAAGCCGGTGCAAAGTTAGTGATTGGCGCGCGGCGTGAGGATCGCCTTGCCAAGTTGGCGGAACCTTTTGGAAACGATCAGATTCGTTACCAAGCAACCGACGTCACGAATCAAGACCAAGTCAAATCCCTAGTCGACTTAGCCATTAAGACATTTGGACACGTTGACGTTTTGTTCAATAATGCCGGTCTTATGCCGCTTTCAGAAATGGCTGAGTTGAAAGTTAATGAATGGGAACGGATGGTTGATGTCAATATCAAGGGCGTCCTTTATGGCATCGCCGCTGTTTTACCGCATATGATCGAACAGCACAGTGGCCAAATCATTACGACTGATTCTGTGGCCGGTCATATCGTGCATCCCGGAACTGCTGTTTATTCCGGCACTAAGTGGGCAATTCAGGCAATTATGGACGGTTTGCGTCAGGAACAGGCCGCCAACCACATTAAAACAACCATGATTTCCCCGGGCGCTGTGAATACTGAGTTGTTCAGTACCATCAGTGATCCGAAGCGCCGCGCAGCAGTAGAAGCCGATGAGAAAAATAACGGACTCACCGCTACCGATGTCGCCAACGCGGTTTTGTACGCCATTGATCAACCAGACAATGTAGCGGTTAACGAAGTGCTGTTGCGTCCGGTCACTCAGCAGCGTTAAACGCGTTGAATCTTTTCAAAGGAGTTTATATGTCTGATTATACTTTTCTAAAACCTTTTACATTCAAAAATCAGCCCATCACCCTGAAGAACCGCATTGTCATTCCGCCGATGACGACTCGGCTTTCTTTTGAAGATGGTACGGTCACGCAAGACGAAATTGAATATTATCAAAAGCGCGCTGGAGGCGTTGGCCTTTTCATTACCGGAACCGCCAATGTTAATCCGCTTGGGAAGGGGTTTGAAGGCGAGTTAAGTGTGGCCGATGATCGGTTCATTCCCGGCCTAAGTCGTCTGGCAACTGCGATGAAAACAGGCGGCTCTAAAGCGGTTTTGCAGATTTTTAGTGCTGGTCGTATGAGCAATAGCAAGATTTTGCGCGGGCAGCAACCCGTCAGTGCCAGTGCGGTTGCCGCGCCTCGTTCTGGTTATGAAACGCCGCGAGCCCTCACAACTGAAGAAATTGAAGCGACCATCCACGATTTCGGTCAGGCGGTGCGTCGGGCAATCGAAGCCGGTTTTGACGGCGTGGAATTGCACGGCGCTAACACCTACCTGATTCAGCAATTCTACTCCCCGCATTCTAACCGGCGAACCGACGAATGGGGCGGCACGCGAGAAAAACGGATGCGTTTCCCCTTAGCCGTGGTGCATGAAGCGGAAAAAGTCATTGCCGAAACTGCCGACCGTCCCTTCCTGTTGGGCTACCGCATTTCACCGGAAGAGTTAGAGCAGCCCGGGATCACTTTAGACGACACATTAGCGCTCATTGATGCTTTAAAAGCCACCAAAATCGACTACCTGCACGTCTCCCAGTCTGACGTATGGCGGACATCGTTGCGTGATCCGGATAATCCTGCCATCATCAATGACGTTATTCGCGATCATGTCGCCGGCGCCTTTCCGATCATTGTGGTTGGCGGTATCAAGACCCCTGAAGAAGCCGAAAAAGCCGCGGCAGCATTTGATCTGGTTGCTATCGGCCATGAAATGATTCGCGAGCCACATTGGGTGCAAAAAATACTTGCCCACGACGAAAAGGCGATCCGCTATCAGATCGCCCCTGAAGACCTTGACGAGTTGGGAATTGCGCCAACTTTCCTCGATTTTATCGAAAGTATTTCCGGCGGTGCTAAAGGCGTTCCGTTAACTACCGCAACCAATGACGAACATTAAACCCTTAAGTTATTGGCCACCGTTTTAAAATTTAAGTTCTTCATGTGAGTCGAGCCGTAACAGCTCGGCTTTTTTGTGATTGTAATCTTCCTGCGTGATGGCTCCGGTATCTAACAGATCTTTGTATGCCTTTAGCCTGGCAATAGTCGCCTGCTCCGCTGCTTGGGCTTGGGTCGTTTTGGCTGCCTGGGCTGCAATGGCTTGTTGGCGCCGATAGTAGTACAAATAAGCCGCACCGCCAAGGACAAGGACTGCGACAAAGATATACCAATATTGTACCAACATGGCAATGATAAAGATGATGATCAAAAACCCGAAGAATCCCATTTTTTGATTTTTCATGTTGCTCGCTCCAATCGTGACTTTCGCTATTGATCAGTGGTGTCTGGCTTTAAATTCCAGTCATTTTAGCCGGGTCAACCCAAGCATCAAACTCCGCCTCAGTCACGTAACCGGTTTGAATTGCCGCATCCTTGAGATCCGTTCCCGTGCGTTCAGCTAGCTGAGCGATGGCCGCACTTTTTTCATAGCCGATATGCGGCGTAAGGGCAGTCACCGTCATTAAGGAATGCGCAACGAGTGCCTGCATGCGCGGGGCATTGACGGTCAAATCTGCTACAAGTTTTTGCGTGAAGCTGGTGATCGTCTGTGTCAGTAACGTCGTCGATTCAAGAAACGTACTGATGATCACTGGTTTATAGACATTCAGCTCAAAGTTACCTTGGGAGGCGGCAACCGTGATCGTGGTATCATTACCCATCACTCGCACCGCAGCCATGGTAAGTGCCTCTGCTTGCGTTGGGTTCACCTTCCCAGGCATGATCGAGCTTCCCGGTTCATTGGCTGGAATCCGCAATTCACCGTAACCTGCTCGTGGACCACTTGCCAGAAACCGAATATCATTGGCAATTTTCAACAGATCGGCGGCTAATGTCTTAATACCCCCGTGAACATTGCTGATTTCAGAATGGGCTGCCAATGCCGCAAATTTATTTGTTTGGGCGGTCAGTGGCAAGTGATAGACATCACTCAAACGCCCGGCCACAATCCGCCCAAAGTTTGGCGCTGCGTTTAATCCGGTACCAACCGCCGTACCGCCAATGGCCAAACGAAAAAGTGCCGGTTTCAACTGTTCAATCGCCGTTCGATCGTGCGCTAACATCGCAATCCAACCGCTGACTTCCTGGCCAAAAGTTAACGGTGTGGCATCCTGCAAATGTGTCCGCCCAATTTTAACGGTATGGTCATATTGCTTGGCTTTCGTTTGGAATGCCGCGATCAAGCCATCAACAGCAGCCATCAAGTGATTGACAGCAATCGCAGCCGTAATGTTCATCGCCGTCGGAAACGTATCGTTTGAACTTTGACTATGGTTAACATCGTCATTAGGTAAAATGGGTAAGTCAGGATTGAGCTTGGCTGCCTGATGACTGACAACCTCATTCACATTCATGTTTGTTTGGGTGCCGGATCCTGTTTGGTAAACATGCAGCGGAAAATCAGCTTGTAATTTTTCATCAGGCAAAGCCAATAACGTGTCTACAGCCTGCGTGATCAGTTGGCCTTTGGGAGCAGGCAAAACGTCAGCTGCCACATTCGCCCGCGCTGCCGCTTTTTTGATTTGCAGCAGCGCTTTGATGAGCGGCAACGGCATAAGCGGTCCGGCTTGAAAATTATGACGGCTGCGTTCAGTCTGCGGTCCCCATAAAGCCGTTTCCGGAATTTCAACCGGTCCCAAAGTGTCTGATTCAATCCGTGTATTCGTCGTCATCGCTACCTCCATCTTAATCACATGTGCTGCGATTGCTTGTTAATGATAGTCCTATTTTACACGATCACACTGCCAAGCAACCCAAAAGCATAAAAAAACAGCCTTAGCACCTAATGATCGCTAAGGCCGATACCCCAACACCACACCTTGTCGATGCAGTCTTGAGATCAAAGTTCAGTGAAGCACTGCCGCAACCAGCCGTGCCGCGTCTTTTTGAAATTGAAGCGATGAAGATGATAAAGCCGCTAAATATTGGTGAATCGGATCGGCTTGCGGGGTGGGTAGGCCAGCGTGCAGCCAACCGCTAATCAATGCCGGATCAATTGACCAAGCCTGAACGTTAACCAGTCGCTGACGGGTGTCTGGTACCGTTGTTTTCATCCTTGCTTCGGCTTCAGTCAACCGGTGATAAGTTGCTGGCGAAACAGCATACATCAAGGGTTGTTCACTACCAAAAGTATCAGTTTGCAGCATAACTGCCCCTTCCGTATTCAATGGGAAATTTTTACGAGCAAGACTGCTGCGCTTTAATAGCTCGCTAAAGGATTTAACATCGTAGGTTCGACTCACTTGAACCGGCGAGGCCATCATCCCGTTGAATTGTTTAAAAATCTGCCATGGCGTCTGCGTTAATTGATAGGACTTATCCCCTGGTTGCGCACAATCCAAGGCGCCGTTCAGTTCAAGCTCCCGCCGTGCTTTTTTCAATTTACCCCGATGCTCTACCCCTGCAATTTGTCCATAGCGCTCAAAAAATGGTCGACCACCACGGAATATTTTCCGCTTCTTGGTGTTACTCTCAGAATCCAGCCGATCCGCATACATGAGTCCGATCAGTAAATCAGTCGCATGCTGCGATAATCCGGTCGCTGTTTCAGTTGGTACAGCTTGAGTCATAACCTCACTTAAATGTGCCATCTCATCCCCACTTTCATCGCTGATGACCGTCACGCGTTTGCTGGAGCAGAAGTCTGCGTGTAAGGACCTTAAGCGCAATGGCCAAAGCCCAGCCATCACGCTTAAGGCCGCTTATGTTCTGGCTTATGCCCATAACGCACTCCCCGGCGCAGAAGTCTGCGTGTAAGGACCTTAAGCGCAATGGCCAAGTGCGGGCCATCACGCTTAAGGCCACTTATGTTCTGGCTTATGCCCATAACGCGCTCCCCGGCGCAGGGATCTGCGTGTAAGGACCTCAGGCGCAATGGCCAAAGACCGGCCATTGCGCCTGAGGCCACTTACACTCCGATCCCTAACCGCGCCGGCTCGCGCTTACAAAAAAGTCGCCTTGATCATGTTGAGCTGATCAAAGCGGCTTTTTTAACATATACAACAATGGCCAACAATTATCTTACTTGTTTTGGTGTACCTTAGATTGCTCATTTTCCAATCCAAGAATTGCGAATAACCACGGATCGTAGCCTTCTGACTCCTCGATCCCATCGCAACTCATCACCAAAGACGCGACAAGACTATTGTACGTCATCATTTGCTTTCGCCTCTTCTTCATCGGCTACAGCTTCAAGATGAGCTTCATAACGCTTATTACCTTTATACAGATCCCAAATTGTCCATGCCAAGAGGGCCAAAACAGCTGCAATCAGAACGTAAGCGATCATATTAGCAATGTTGGTTTGTGCGGCCGTTGGATTATCACCGAAGAATCCGGCGATTGAATCTGGCAGACCTTTCAGGTTCAGATAAGTTAAACCGATAACGGAAACCCAACCGAGCACTTTAACCCAGCCAGTGTTCTTGAACCGATCGCCCATTTCAACCTTACTATTCGTAAACATTAGCAGCGGTAACATTGAGAATGGCAACGCGAAGGCCAAGAAGACCTGTGAGTTGTTCATTAATGTATTGAGCGCCTCATGTTGCTGAATCGGCGTTTCCCGAGCAGTCAACATAACGCAGACGATAACCGGGATAACGGAGATAACACGAGTAACCAAGCGCCGAGCCCACAGTGGCATCTTCATATGAATGAAGCCTTCCATGATAACCTGCCCTGTTAACGTACCGGTAATGGTTGAGTTTTGACCTGATGCCAACAACGCAACCGCAAACAGGATAGATAAAATACCGGACTTGGCAACCGCAATCAAAACACCGTTACTCAGTGTGGAAGAATCAGACAATGCCTGGAACAAACCGAAGAAGGAAGGATCTTTAACAGCACCGCTCTTGAAGACCGCAACCCCCATAACAAGCAGCAAGCAGTTAACAACAAAGGCAAAAGTCAACTGAATGTTGGAGTCCCATGCTGAAAACTTAACGGCTTGAGCAACATCTTCCGGATCTTTATGATCAATTTTACGAGTTTGAGAAATCGCACTATGCAGATACAGGTTATGTGGCATAACCGTCGCCCCGATGATTCCCAAAGCCCCTTGAATTGGACTCATACCGTTGACTGACGGTGAACTTGCAAATGTTTCGCCAGTTGGAATGAAGCCTTTAAGCAAAGCCCCCATATTAGGATCCGACAAAGCAACTTGATAAACGAAGACCAGTAAAATGACAAGAATAAGAGCAACAACAATAGCTTCGATTTTTCGGAACCCAATCTTGGTCAACAACAGTAATACCAGAACATCGAGGACCGTGACCAGTACCGCAATAACAAGTGGAATATGGAACAGAAGATAAAGCGCAATAGCGGCACCGATAACTTCGGCAATATCAGTCGCCATAATCGCTAACTCAGTCAAAATCCACAAGACAATCCCAAGCTTCTTCGACGTTCTTGCACGAATCGCTTGGGCAAGATCCATTTGACTCACAATGCCAAGTTTAGCTGCCATGTACTGCAACAGCATCGCAATCAAACTTGACATTAGAATAACGGAAATCAGTAAGTACTGGAAGTTTTGACCACCGGTGATGGACGTGGACCAATTCCCTGGATCCATGTAACCAACGGCAACCAATGCTCCTGGTCCGGAATAAGCAAATAGCGTTCGCCAAAAGCCTTTCCCGTGTGGCACCTCAACTGTACCGTTAATTTCTTCCAATGACGGCCCGTTCGCGTATTGAATGAGCTTCATGGAATGTTTCTTCTTGTGATCATCACTCACAATATGTCTCCCCTTTCATCTTGAAAAAAGTTAAGTCCCTGGGGAACAAGGTCTTTTAGGTCTCCCTAACTTAATCCTTTCTTAGGATATGCCTTGAAGCTGATATCGTCAACTATTTTATGAAAATTAATTGTATTTTCAGTGACTAATTTGTAAAGTGTCCATTGTTTCAAAATGCCTAAGCAGTGCCCGATTCACGGCAATAGCTAATCACGCTTACAGCCGATTGCTTTCAGAAAACCGTTTCAAAGCATTAGGTCATCATAATCCCGATATAAAAGATAAACGCTTTTTTAGCTCGCATTAAATTGAAATCGCAAATTGATTGCAACCGGTTTAGGCATACCATATGATAAAGGTAGTACCAAAAAATTTATATCACGAAATGAGGAATCACTTATGGAAGAAGTTCCCGACTCGCAACCGCCAGCAACAGCGCACAGTATCAAGGATCTGCAGCAAATGTTGCAGGTCCCGTCCCTTGACCACGGTCTCTCTAAAACAGAGGCCGCTAAACGCTTAGAAGCCAATGGCCCGAATGCCATCGAATCGCATCCAACGCCAAAGTGGCTGATCTTTCTGCGGCAGTTCAACAATTTAATCATTTATATCCTGATCATTGCCGCAATCCTAACCACTGTCATTGGCGATGTCACTGATACCTCGGTTATTGTTTTGGTGATTATCGTCAATGCGATTATTGGATACTATCAGGAAAGTAATGCCAGCGATTCACTTGAAAAAATCAAAAAAATGCTGGCCCCTGAAGCAACTGTTTATCGTGACGGCGAACGTCTTGATATTCCCAGTGCCGATTTGGTTGTCGGCGATGTTGTTTTTCTGGAGGCCGGCGATAATGTTCCCGCCGATTTACGCCTCGTTGATATTGACAACTTAACGATTCAAGAAGCTGTCCTGACCAGGGAAGCAAATTCGGTCATCAAAACGACTGATATCCTGCCAGCAGACACACCACTTGCCGATCAAAGCAATATGGCGTTTGCCTCGACAGCGGTTGCAGGCGGTAGTGGTATTGGCATCGTGGTTGCAACGGGCCACGATACTGAGTTCGGTAAGATTTCCCAGGCGGTTTCGGACGTACGTAAAGGCCGCTCGCCGATGATGCGCGAAATTGACGGTATCGGTAAAGGAATTTCGTACGCCATTATCGCAGCAGCGGTCTTACTATTTATCTTCGGCCTGATCATCGGTAAATACAGTCTGCCTGTCTTAGCCCTTGCCATCGTCACCATGGTCGTTGGTTCAATGCCAGAAGGTCTGCCCGCCACCACATCCGTTATCCTGGCAATGGGTGTTTCCAATATGGCAAAAAAGCAACACGTCATTGTCAAAACCTTGCCTGCTGCGGAAACTTTAGGCTCAGTCGATGTTATCTGTACCGACAAAACCGGTACGCTAACCAAAAACGAGATGACCATTACCACCGTCATCACGCCACAGGCCACTTATCAGGTAAGCGGCTCAGGCTACACCCCTAAAGGGCAGTTCACCATTGCCAAAAAAGCTATCGAGCCAGCAAACCATCCGGATTTAACTGCATTGCTAACCGCTGGATTTGAAGCCAATGACACTGAATTGCACCAAGAAGACGGCCGCTATGTCATCAACGGTGAACCTACTGATGGTGCTTTCCTCACTGCCTACTACAAAGCCTTCAAGGAAGAACCCGCTAACACCGAACGTGACTTGATGCCGTTTGATTCCAACAATCGTTACATGGCCAAATTAGCAAAATGCGCGGATGGCCACACCCGTCTGTTTGTAAAAGGTTCTCCGGATAAGTTGTTACCGCTTGTTGCGGCGGCTCATCCCGACTTTGATCAATCCCACTATTTAAAGTTAACCAGCCAATTCAGTACGGAAGGGCAACGCGTTATTGCCGTTGCTCAGAAAATCGTTCCAGATGATACTAGCGAAATCACGCCAGCATTATTGAAGCAAGGACTCGATTTTCTAGGACTGACCGCGATTATTGATCCGCCACGCGAGTCAGTGATTTCGGCGATCAAGCAAATGCGGCGCGCCGGTGTCAAAGTCAAAATGATCACCGGCGATCACCCCGAGACCGCGCTAGCCATCGCCAAAAAACTAGGCATGGCCGATTCGCCTACAGCCGTCACCGGCACGCAACTAGCAGCACTGCCGGAAGAAAAGCAACGCCAGATGATCCTCAATGCCGATGTCTTTGCCCGGACCACGCCAAAGGACAAACTCACGATTGTCTCTGTCTTACAGGATGCCGGAAACGTCACCGCCATGGTCGGCGATGGGGTCAATGACGCGCCTGCACTTAAAAAATCTGACGTCGGGGTTGCCATGGGTCAATCCGGGACCGATGTTGCCAAAGATGCGGCCGACATGGTGCTCACCGATGACCGCTTTGCCCGCATGGAAACCGCCATCGCTCAAGGACGCCGCATTTACCAAAACATCAAGAAAAGCATTTTGTTCCTATTACCGACCTCTTTTGCCGAAGGACTGGTGATCGTTTTCACCATTCTGACTCAACAAGCGATGCCATTACGTGCCAGTCAGCTGTTGTGGATTAACATGGTCAGTGCCATCACCATTCAATTTGCCTTCATCTTCGAACCTGCCGAAGCTGGCACGATGGAGCGGCCACCACGTAAGAAAAATGCGTCAATGATGCACAAACATGATGTCTTTCAAATTGCTTATGTGGCCATGATGATCGCCGGTATCGGGTTGTGGGCGTTCGACTGGTTGACAGCCAACCACTTAACCGACCGCGTCACCGCAAGCACCATGATGGTGAACATGATTGTCTTAGGAAAAATCTTCTATCTCTTTAACATCCGCACAAACACACTGGCTCTTTCAAAAAATCTCTTTAGCAATCCCATGGCGTTTGCGATTATCGGCATCATGTTAGGATTGCAATGCTTCCTGACTTATGTTCCTTTTATGCAGGAAATCTTCCAAACTGCTTCGATGTCGTGGCGTGAATGGGGCATTGCTGTTCTAGCCGGTTCTGTGATTTTGATCGTGACTGAAATCGACAAAATCATCCGCCTGCGCTGGCAACGGCTTCACGGCCACGATGCGTTTCAATCCACCACAAAAATCAGTAAATAATGTTTGGACAGCCTAAACTTTTTCTTTTCTTTTGGCATTAACAATGGTAAGACTATAAGTAAGGTTTCCCTAACAAACCTTATGCGTATACAAAAAGTCCGATAAACTGGTTCATCATCCACCAGTTTATCGGGCTTTTTGGGCTTTCGAAGGCGATCTCTGAATTAATGTTCCGTGATGCTGTGCCGATTCTTTCGCCTTAAAATATTTCAGGCAATCCTAAAATTTCTCTTTTAAATAAGCCGACAACTGGTATACTGGAAGTGAAAAGAAGAGGAGCTGATCGTTTTGAAATTGTATCAAGGTCTCACACAAGTCCAAATTAATGAAGAATTTGCCGGCGAAGCAAATGGCTATAAGATTACCACCACCCTTGAGAAACCGCTGAACTACGAGCCGGCAATCTTGTATCAGTACTTGGATGCCGTCTTAAAACCGGGCAGTCGTCATGACCAAAATAATTTGCGTTATGTCACCGACCCCGGATTCATCGGTGAAAATTACGATTATCAAAGTGTTCCTTTCACCTCACATATGACTGATTTCGATGAGAAAATGGCTTTTGCACGCAAACTGGTTGCCGACCTCAACCGTCATTTGTCAGTCAATGTCAAACCGGCTGATTCCGAAATTGAACTGATTTTCGTTGACTGAGCAACCGCGTTACCTCCTTTCCTAGTCGCGATGCTGCTCCTCTCCCGATCAGTTGCGGCTAAGTCATCCAGTCAAGCAGCTTAGTTGCAGCAAAACGCCGCCTATCCGAAGAAAAGATAGGCGGCGTTTTGGTGTCGCTGGAATTACTAAAACCCCTGCCGTTACACTGTTGACACTATTTATTTTTGGGTAATGATGAATAATCTGATCAAACGGTGGCCTTCAATGCTTTTCTGGTCTTCTATGAGAATCACTTGCAAAATACATAAAAAGCGAGCCATTGTTGTGACGTTTTCACCCAATGACCCGTTCTTTTAATGCTTTTGTTCAACCGCTTTTGGCAATGTCAAGGCCAGCAATAGCCCAACTAAGCCCACGCCGGCAAAGACAGCAAAGGTAACTGCAAAGCCGCCAGCGTGGCTATTTAACGTCACCTGCATGTTGTCCAACAATACTGTCGCAAACATCACGCCGGCTGAGCCAAATAACTGTCGGGCCGTTGTGGTAACCGCGGTTCCATCGGCCACCAGTTCATTTGGCAAGGCATTCGCGCCAGCCGTCACAGAAGGCATCATCACAAAGGCATTCCCTGCTTCTGTTGCCATCGCTAACACAATCGCACCTAGCAACGGCAGATGACGAGCAAAAATCGCCAGTAAACCAAAACCGCCTGTAATCAGAACCATCCCGATCATCGCGACCAGCCGCGGACCAAAGCGATCAAGCAAGCGTCCACTAACCGGATTAAGTAAACTCAGTAAGACGGCTGCTGGCACAAGTGACAGGCCGGAAACTAACGGCGAAAGACCTAGCAGGGTTTGAAAATACAACGGCATCAGAATCGTCGTAACAATCAAACCGATGTAAGAAATGCCGGTTAAGAAGACCGCTTTGGTGAACATACCGGTTGCAAAAACCCGCATTTGCAGCATCGGTGGTTGGCGATTCAATTGCCGAATCACGAAGATACCGCCTGCCAAAACCCCAACGATCAACAAACTAATCACCCCGACGCGCAGGCCTTGTTTTGACCACGCACTTAAAGCATATAGCAAGATCGGAAAGCTCGCCGACAAGATAAACGAAACCCAGTCTAACCGGGTCTGTTCCAGCGGCATCACCGAGGTAATCGTGACAGTCGAAACTGCCAGTACAAGCACTGAAACAATTAGGAAGAATAGGAATAACGCTTGCCATGGAAACCACGTCAACAAGACCCCTGAAATAATCGGGCCCACCGCCAGCGCCGATCCCATTACCAAGCCGGCTGTTCCCATCACTTTACCGCGTTCACTGTGCGGCGTAATCGTCAGCAGCACTGTCTGGAAACTAGGGAAAATAATCCCGACGGCAACCGCCTCAAGTAACCGACCAATCATCAAAACCGCAAAGCTTGGCGCCCAGATACATAAAGCCGTCCCAACTGCAAAAATCAGCTCAATTGCCTGAAAAAGCCGCTGAAACGGGACATTATGCAACAGCCACGGACTCACCGGAATCATCAGCGTCATGACCAGCATAAATCCCGTCGTCAGCCACGCGACCGTATCCGCGCCCAAACCAAATGCCTTCATAAAAGCCGGATAGGCCGTACTCAAAGAAGATTGCGAAATTGACATCGAAAACGTTCCTGTCAGCAAAGTTGCGACAAAAGCGCCGCGATGTTTAATCGTTGTACCATTCATAACATCATCGATTTCTATTTGATTTTTGGTGCCTCACATTTTCATACCCATTTTTTCATACGACTGCATACCGCCCATCCATAATTCAGATGGTTTGACCCCACGTTCCTTCGCTAAGGCTGTCATCAGTGTATCCATGTCCATTAGTTTGTATTCCTGTTTCGGCTTCGTCGGATCAAACGTTTCGATTTGCGCCATCATGCCACCATCTTCATGTTCAATAATGTGACAGTGATACATGTAAACTCCCGGTAAATCAAAGCGCACTAACAGCCGAACTGTTTCACCTGGATTAACGCCAACTGTATCTTTAAATCCATGCTCATTTGGATAAGGCGCATGCCCGTTACGGGACAAAATCAAAAATTGCGTGCCGTGCACATGAAACGGATGAACCATCCCGGGCGCAGCATTACTGTTGGTAACATCCCAATACTGAGCTTTGCCAATCGGTTGAGTCGCATCAATTCGCTGCATGGCAAACTTTTTACCGTCAATCGCGACACTTTCATCCATTCCTTGCATCACCACATGGCGAACTGGCAACGCAGGATCAACTGCAGGTGCCTTCACCGTAAAGAGCTTGTCCGGCAATTGCGTGTGATCCGGCTTGAAAGCATGAATCCGAAACTTCAGCAAAGGCACATTATCGGTGTAAAGCGTGACCACATCGCCTTCATGACACTGACCAAAATCGACAATGACTTCTGCCCGTTCAGCACACGTCAGCATCAAATGCGTCAAGGCCACCGGTTCCGGCAACAACGAACCATCACCGCCGATTTGGGTAAACGGCAAATCATCGGAAAAATGCAGCCGCCACTCCCTGCGATTAGCGCCATCTAAAAACCGTAACCGAACTTTCTGGGTAGTCACATCGAAATAAGGATTAATGGTGCCATTAATCATCGCGGTCGGACCAGCAACACCATCCGGATCATAATCAGTCCGATAATTCCACTGATTCTGCTCATGGAACCGGCGATCCTGCAAAATCACCGGAATGTCGTCAACCCCGTAATTGTGTGGTAATGGCAAGCTTTCTTCATGCTGATCCTTAACAATGACCATTGCTGCCAAACCGTGCCAGACCTGCTCGGCAGTTGAAGGACACGGGTGGGCATGCAGCCACAATGTTGCCGCCGGTTGATCCAAGGTGAAATCAATTTGCTTACTTTCGCCCGGATAAACCGGCGCATGGCACCCACCATCCACATAAGGGCCACTTACATTAGCACCATGCCAGTGGAAAGTTGTCAGTTCAGGCAAGGTGTTTTTCAGTGTCACATGAACATGCTGGCCGCGGCGATAGACAATCGTTTGCCCAAGCAAGCTAGCATTATAACCCCATGTTTTTGTCTTTGCACCGGGAAGCAACTGTGTCTCCCCCGCTTGTGCCGTGACGGTGTAATACACATCGGTTGCCGTTTCTTTATCAGGTTTTAGCAACGGCGGCACATTTAAGGGTTTGGCTGGCGCATCGCTTACTTCAAGTGGCACATAACCGCCATCATGCAAGTCAAACGCCGGCTCATCAAAGAAATAGTCGGTATAGGTTTTCATCATCGTTCCCCCCTCGCTTCAAATTCTAGCACTTTTTAGGGTTGCCATAAACGTAATTTGGAATTAATCTAAAGTAGGTGCTTCGTAAAAAGAAGGGAGGAAGATGAAAATGATGTCAAAATCCATGGGCTGGTTGATGTTGGCACTTAATGTTGTGTTGCTGGTATTAATTGCCACCATGCATAACATGGCTGCCATGTGGCTGATGGGCATTATCATGTCACTTGATGCAATCTCGGGATTGGTAAATGCGTATCAAGCCGACCATGAAACGCATCACCATGCCACGCAGCATTGATCTTTAAGCAGACTTGATGCTGATTGTCCGTCTACCTCACCTTTCTTTTATGTTGACATTAACATATGTTTGGAATACCATATGTTAGCAAATAAACAAAGAGTGAGGCAGCAAGATGAAACCATTTGTCATCGCCAAAAACGCTGATATGACAACCGCCATTCGAGTTGAATATTTTTCTACTGGCTGGATGGCGTTTGAATTTTTGATCGGCTTCTGGTCAGGATTTCAAGCAGGGTCGATTCTGTTAATTGCGTTTGGGCTGGATAGTTTTCTGGAAATTATTTCCGGTGCCACTTTAATCTGGCGGCTGAAAACAGAAAGTAACGGTGCAAGTGCTTCGGCAGTCGCCCGTGCAGAACAACGCTCAAGTCTTGTGGTCGGCTGCGTGCTGTTACTGCTGAGCTTATACGTCATCGGGGTTTCAGGTTTCAATCTTGTGACGCACGCAGCCGCTGAAAGTAGTATGAGCGGTATCGGTATTGCCATCGCGTCTATTATTGTGATGCCATTTTTGACACTTAGAAAACGGCATCTTGGTCACAAGCTTAATTCTCCAGCACTTATCGAAGACGGCATGTGCAATATCACCTGTGCCTACATGGCGGCTACTGTTTTGATCGGTAGCTTGTTAACTTGGCTATTTAATTGGTGGTGGGCCGATTCGGTTGCAGCGTTGATTTTAGTTTATTTTGTTGCCAGTGAAGGCTGGAAAGCACTGCAAACCGGCTTGAGCCACAGCGAAAACGAAGAATAAATCTTTCCGGAAAAATGACCTTAGAGCAAAGCGCCTTGAATGAAAAGACGTCTTGCTTTAAGGTCATTTGTATCACTTTGATTATTATTCGTTCATCAATGGAAAAGAGGAAACCGTTAATGACTGCTACGACGCTAAGGTTGGTTGAATCGGCCAAGCTTGCCGAAGCTGAGCGTATTTTCAAACTGCTCAGTAATCCGACCCGATTGCAGATGCTGAAATTACTCGAACAACAAGTGCTCAACGTCAGCAAGCTTAGTGAATTATTAGGCGTTGAGCAATCCGTTGTCTCCCACCAGTTAGCGCTCTTACGCAAGCACCAACTCGTTAGTGCAAAACGTGTCGGCAAAGCTAATTATTATCAACTCGACGACCCCCACATTATTGCGGTCATTGATGCCATGCTCGCCCACGCAGATCATGTCGCCCGAGGTAAGCAACACGGTCAATGACTCATTTTCGAGAAAAAAACAAGGTATATTCCTTTACACTTCAATGTGTATAAGGATATACCTTGTTTCTTTTCATACTGATCCTTAAAACTAGCCTGCCAATCCATCGTGAATCTTATCAAGGTTCCACTTCATCATCGTATAATACGTATCGCCTTGAGTCCCCTTAGCTGCCAGCGAGTCCGTGAAAATCTTCGAGTAAATCGACAACCCGGTCTCTTTGGCCACTTTATTCATGGACTTCGGTGAGACCGAGGTTTCCACGAATAGATGTTTCACTTCGGATGCACGAATCTTAGCTAAAACCGTCTGCATCTGTTCTGGTGTTCCTTGAGATTCAGTGTTGATTTCCCAAATGTATGCCGGGGTCACATGATAAGCCTTGGAAAAGTACTTAAAGGCCCCTTCTGACGTCACTAACACGCGTTGCTTTTCCGGAATATCGAGGAAGCGTGACTGCGCGGTTTCATGCAGTTTTTGCAACTTGGCAACGTATCGATCGCTATTCTTCTGATAATAAGCAGCGTTTTTGGCATCTTTTTGTTTGAGCACCTTGGTAATCGTCTTAACATACTGGATGCCATTAGCTAAGTCCAGCCAAGCGTGCGGATCCTGTTCTTTGGTGTTGGTCGTCAAGTGTTGCGCGGTCACACCTTTACTTGCGGCAAAAACATCCTTATCAAATTCCTTGTGCGACGTCTTAACCAACTTCTTAAACCAGCCATTACCACCGGTTTCAAGGTTCAAACCATTATGAAACACAACATCGGCTTCACTGGTTGCCGCCACATCGGTTGGGCGCGGTTCATACTCATGCGGATCCGTGCCGCGTTTAACAATACTGTACAGCTTGATCCGCTCGCCGCCGACATTTTGAACCATATCCTCCAAAATCGAATTGGTTGTGACCACCCGCAACGTTTGATTCGTGCTTGCTGAATCTTTTTGAGCCGTACTCCGACTGTTAATGAACCAAAAGACACCACCGACCATCACAATTAAAGCACCTACAGTAATTAAAATCTTCTTCATCGAATAACTTCCTCCGCGGTTTGAGTCGTCGCGGCTGTTTTGGTCCGCTGACGCTTACTGAAACTAAAGAATGCCTGTTTTGGTGAAAAGACGAACGAGATGGCGAACAATACCGCCGCTACGAGCACAATTGCCGGACCGGATGCCCAGTTAAAGGTGAAGCTGAAATACAACCCGGTGATAGACGAAATGACCCCGACGCTTGCTGCCATCACGAGCATGGTTTCAAGCCGATCCGTCCATAAGAAAGCAGTGGCAGCAGGCGTGATCAGCATAGCAACGACCAAAATGATCCCCACCGTCTGCAAGGCCGAAACAGTTACCAAGGTTAAAACCAGCATCAACGCGTAATGAATCGCAGTGGTATTCAACCCATAAGTTTTAGCAAAGGTATTATCAAACGATGTGATCAACAATTCCTTATAGAACAACACCACGAACAAGATGACAATCCCTAACACAACCGCGGTGGTCATAATATCACTATCGCTGACCGCCAAAATATTACCAAACAGAATATGATGCAAGTTCGTAGCGCTTTCTGCCATCGAAATCAAAATGAATCCGAGCGCATAAAACGCACTGAACACCACGCCGATTGAGGTATCGGTTTTGATCTTACTATTTGCCGCAACAAAACCGATCAACAGCGCCGCGATAATGCCAAACACCGAAGCCCCAATCATGACGTTGACACCCAGCATATAAGCAACGGCAACGCCCGGAAGCACCGCATGGGAAATTGCATCCCCCATCAACGACATGCCGCGCAAAATAATGAAGCTACCAATCAAACCGGACATGATCCCTACCATGATGGCAGTAATTAACGCACTTTGGAGGAAATCATATTTTCCTAACGCGGTGAAAAATTCAGCTAATGAACTCATACGCTCGCCCCTTCCTTGGTTGCAAACAGCACGTTGGAAAGATCGGCCGAAAATGCCCGTTCGATATTTTGAGCCGTATACACTTCTTCGACCGGTCCTTCAGCAATAATGCCGTGGTTCATCACCACAAGTTCATCAAAATAATTTGAAACTTTATTTAAATCGTGATGAACGACAATCAGTGTTTTTCCGGCATCGCGCCACTGATTCAAAATGGCCATGATTTCCTGCTCGCTCTTCATGTCAATACCGACAAATGGCTCGTCCAGGATCATGATGTCAGCCTGCTGCACAATGGCACGCGCCACAAACACGCGCTGTAGCTGGCCGCCTGATAGCTGACTGATCTGGCGTTTGGTGAAATCCTCCAACCCGACTTGTTCCAGCGCTTCAAGTGCCGCCTGACGCTCTTTTTTACCGGGGCTCTTCAACAACCCCAGACGTCCATAGGTGCCAGTCAGCACAAGATCTAACACGTTAATTGGAAAAGTCAGATCCAAATCCTTGCGCTGCTCGACATAAGCAATCGCCTGTTGCACTTCCTTGAGGGTGCGGCCGGAAAAGTCGACCTTCCCTGATTGAACCTTGATCAAACCTAGAATAGCTTTGATCAAGGTCGATTTACCTGCTCCGTTAGGCCCAATGATTCCGGTGATCTTACCTGCGTTAAAATGAACGGCAACATCAGCAAACACCGGTGTGTCAGCGTAGGCAACGGTCAGGTTCTTGACTGTTAACATAAGAACCTCCAATTTTAGGGTGACCTAATTCGCTTTCACCCTAAGCTTACAGAAAAGAAGGAAGACTGGCAAGTGTTTTTTAAGGCATACTTAAAATTTTTATACGCGGTACATCTTGGCCACCAACGCTTTATCGTGTCCGTCTCAAGTCATACTTATAAACCCCGATAAATCAAAAAATGTAATCGCATGCAGTTATTGGAACTTATTTGAGACTATAAAAAGACCTATGAGTAATTTCATTAATTACTCATAGGCCTTTGTTTATCTTCCCGTTATTTAAGTCACAAATCAGTCGCAACTTTTTAAAAGGCCGGTTGTTATTTTTTCTGCGTACGTATTACCAACTGGCTTTACGAACACCGGGAATCTGGCCTTTGTGTGCCAACTCGCGAAAATTAAGTCGCGAGATGCCAAATTTACGCATATACGCGTGCGGACGACCATCTAAAGCGTCGCGATGATGTAATCGTACTGGGCTGGAGTCACGTGGCAATTTGCTGAGTCCGATATAATCGCCTTTTGCTTTCAGTTCTGCGCGTTTTGCTGCATATTGTTGAACTAACTTCTCTTGCCGTTTTGCCTTGGCAATTTTTGACTTTTTGGCCATAAGCTTCCTCTTTCTATAAAATGTGACGAGCCATCTCATTAACCGACCTATTTTCCGACACCGACAATAGGCGTATACGAACGCTTATCTGGATTTTTGCTGCTTGCGCTTCGCATCGTGTAGAATTTTTAATGCTCGTTTGCGCGTTTTAATGTTGGGACTCTTCATCCGGCGCCGCGCACTTGCTAAATCCGTTTTTTCCAAAATTTCCCTCTCCCTTTAAATCGTAATCATTACGCTTAATGACGAATTTAACCGTATCATGCAGCTGTTTTGACTGTCAATAACTTTTTCAGGACGAACGCTTCTTTGACCCAATTCAAAAAAAGACTTGTCAAGCCGGTTTTTTTGCTTTAGAGTTTAAATCGTAATGATTACGTTTTGGAAGGAAGCGGGTATTTATGATGAAACGATTACTTGCAGGTATCAGTGTCGCACTCTTAGCAGTTTTTGCAGTCGCGTGTGGCAATAATGGTGCCGCAAAGCAATCCAGCGCTAGCAACGATAAAATTCAGGTAGTGGCTAGCGTCGATTTTTATGGTGAGGTTGCCAAAGCAGTTGGCGGTGATAAGGTCGCAGTTCAGTCGGTGATTAACAATCCAGCTGTTGATCCGCATGATTATGAGCCAACCACCAAAGTCGGCAAAGCAGTTGCAACATCCGATTTCGTCATTGCCAGTGGTATCGGCTATGACGGCTGGATGGACAAAGTCGTTAAATCGGAAAACAAATCGAAAAACTACTTAAGAGTTGCCGATGATCTGATGAACAAAAAGGAAGGCGACAACGAACATATCTGGTATGATCCGCGGACAATGCCAAAACTGGCAAATGCGCTGGCGGATAAATTTGCCAAAAAAGACCCGGCCAATAAAGCCAAGTTCAAAGCCAACGCAAAGAAATACATCGCTTCATTAGATGACCTCAATGCACTTGTTAATAAACTCAAATCAAACGCAAACGGTCAACTTGTTGACGTCTCGGAACCAGTCTTCGGTTATGCCTTAGATTACCTAGGCTACAAGATCAACGACGCCCACTTTTCTAACTCAACCGAAGAAGGTACCGATTACAGCGCCAAGGATATTCATGGTATTGAAACCGACATCAAGGAAAAGAAAATCGCCTTTTTCGTTAACAACATTCAAGCGACATCTAAAACCGTTTCACGCCTTGTTAAACTTGCCAAGCAAAATAACGTGCCAGTTTTGAATGTCACCGAAACACTTCCTAAAGGCAAAAACTATCGCACATGGATGATGAGCCAATACCAACAACTCGAAAAGATCCAAAATCAAGCAACAACAAGCAGTAAGTAATCAAACTCGTCTGACCACAAGGGTTTGTTACACTTCCCTTTACCTCGGTATCACTCACCCTGTACCGAAAAAATCCATCAATGGTTTAGCATTGATGCCCCAACAAACCATAAGTTCGAGTCAAAAGCATCGAACAGTCTGGTCAGGAAAAGTCCGCAAATTGCGGACTTTTTTTAGTGAGCGCGACCCGGCGCGGTTAGAGACCGGAGTGTAAGTGGCCCCAGGCGTTTTAAATCGGAAGTGTTACACTAGAGTCGGCACAAGAAAGGAAGATGAGTATGGCAAATGTGATGATTCTAGGAGCACACGGCCAAATTGCGACCTTGGTGCGCCACCGCTTGCTAAAAGAAACTCAGCATCATCTCAACTTGTTTTTACGCCATGCCAAGCGCATCACTGATGTTGACCGCCAACGAGAAACGGTTTACGACGGTGATGTCACTGATACGGACAAACTGACAAAAGCAATGAGCGGTAGTGATCTTGTTTACGCCAACTTAGGGAACTCAGGGATTGAGGATCAAGCCAAGTCGGTCGTCAAAGCGATGGATGCCAATCACATCAAACGCTTAATTTGGATTTCAACACTTGGTATTTACGATGAAGTGCCAGGTGCATTTGGTCGCTGGAACCATAAGATGTTAGACGGCGGTTACCTTGAAACCTATGCTGCAGCGGCTAAAGTCATCGAAAATTCCGACTTAGCCTACACCATTATTCGCCCTGCTTGGCTATCCAATAAAGCCATTGTAAGTTATGAACTCACGCAAAAAGGGGAACCCTTCAAAGGCACAGAAGTCTCCCGAAGTAGTATTGCTGATCTGGTTGTTAACTTAATCAATCATCCGCATCAACACATCGGTGAATCGCTTGGCGTTGACCAGCCGCATACGCAAGGCGATAAACCTTCCTTCTATTAATCTTAGCGTGAAGTTTTTCCACCACAAAAAAATTTCATCTTCATTAGCGTGACCGCTCTACAAAAAGCATCACCGGCACATGAGGATGAAATTTTTTTACTAGTCAAACCGTTTTGGCAGTTCGACGCTATTTACTACTTTCAGTTGTGACAGCTTGTTGATTGTTGGCAAAATTGCGAATTGATTGGGGAATTTGATCGCCAAAATACTTTTCACCGACACTCACGGCCTGTTTGAAGAAGCCTTGACCGTTAGCCTGATAAGTTTTCGCATCATTATTTATTGCGCTGGTTAAGAGCTCGCTGCCAAGCTTATTGTAATTAGTCAAGGCTTTGGTTAAACCGTCCTCTGTTTTATTGTTTGCTAATTCGAGGCGAATATCATCCAATTGCCCAAGCCCTTTTTTGGCTGTCTTGCTAATTTCCTTACTATCACTTTGCAACGATACTTTTGTCATCGTTTTCATGACAATATCAGAAATGCGCGTGTACCGCTTTTGCAGGTCGTTTTTGGTATAGTGATTTGTTTTAATCATCGTTGACCCCGCATCCTGTGACGATTTAGACGCCTTGGACTGACAACCGGTGGCCCCGACCATTGTCAAACAGATTACAGTGATCAATAGCCATTTTCGCAACACAATTCCCCCTCGATCAAACTGTTCACAACCATTCTTCATTAAGTTCATTCAACCACAGGCGTGATACAGCGTCAAACAAGTCACCGCAAATGACAAATATGATTGCAGATGCTTTTGGATAAAAAGTTCACCATGACTTCATGACCATCAAAAATAGTCCCAGAACTACCGGCATCATGTTTTCAATATTTTTCAATCTTATACAAATGGATATATTATGCCAGATTAGCGTTTCCTACGATTAGTCATCAATATGGCATCTTTTAGCTTGCGTCAATATCGCCAGTACGCTACGCTTAAACGCGTCATCATTACGGTTAAACGAGGAGATTCAGTTATGTTAAAACGGTTATTAACAGTCATCAGTCTGCTACTACTAACAACAGTTGCTACCGCATGCAGTACGAATACCAAATCATCAGGAAAACATGAAAAGATCCAAGTCGTCGCAACCGTTGATTTTTATGGCGAAGTTGCCAAAGCGGTTGGCGGCAAGCAAGTACAAGTCACGTCCATTATCGACAATCCTGCCATTGATCCGCATGACTATGAACCAACCACCCAAGTCGGCAAACAAGTGGCCACAGCTGATTTAATCATCGCTAATGGCATCGGTTATGATGGCTGGATGGATAAGCTAATCAAGTCGGAAAACAAATCCAAACAGTATTTACGCGTTGCTGATGATCTGATGGCTAAACATGAAGGCGATAATGAACACATCTGGTATGATCCACGCACCATGCCTAAACTTGCCAATGCGTTAGCCAGCAAATTTGCCAAAGAAAAGCCGGCAAAAAAGGCGATTTTTAAAGCCAATGCCAAGAAATACATCGCCTCGCTTAACTCCCTCAATGCCTTAATTACCAAGCTCAAGCAAAATGTTCATGGTCAAAAAGTCGATGTGTCCGAACCCGTCTTTGGCTATGCCCTCAATTATCTGGGCTACAAAATCAACAACCGTCATTTTGCCCAGGCAACTGAAGAAGGTACTGATTACAGCGCCAAAGATATCCATGCGATTGAAACCGACATCAAAGAAAAGAAAATCGCCTTCTTCGTCAACAATAGCCAAGCCAGTTCAAAAACCATCGATAGTTTCATTAAGCTAGCCAAGGAAAACAAGGTACCTGTTCTGAACGTCACCGAGACACTGCCTAAAGGAAAAAACTACCGCACTTGGATGACTGATCAATATCGACAACTGGAAAAAATCCAAAATCAGACGGACACTAAGTAACCTTCTTGCCCGCAAAACCTACGAGCAGCATACGTTTAAAACATGATAGTTTGTGAAGCCATGTGACATATGAAACATTTTCGTAAACTTTTTGAAATGAATTCGTTTTCACACCCCTTATACCAATTGAATTTTTGACCGGTTGAACTACAATAGACTTGTAAACAGGAGCAACCAAAGGGGAGATGTTTTAAATGTCATTGTTCAAACATACTTTTAAACGCGTTGAGCACTTGATCGCCGCACCACGCGATCCCCACGAAGAAGAACAAGCACGTTTGCAGGAGAACTTGTTCTATACAAACCTCAGTAGCCTCCAACCAAAAACAAATGCCAGATTTTGATTGATGGTTACTATACCAAAAGCC
Source organism: Lacticaseibacillus sp. 22 (assembly GCF_055413445.1). Classification (NCBI taxonomy): domain Bacteria; kingdom Bacillati; phylum Bacillota; class Bacilli; order Lactobacillales; family Lactobacillaceae; genus Lacticaseibacillus; species Lacticaseibacillus sp. 22. The sequence goes on from NZ_JBVAYD010000003.1 coordinate 146,395, forward strand.
GTCTCATCTGCAGGTGAGGCGGCTTTTTATGTGTCCAGAAAGCAACTGTCTTCCCTAAGATAATCCGATCATCATACTGCAAAGTACCTAGCAATTTTTCTGACCTTTCTTCTTCACTATAAATTTGGGCGAGCCTTCCATCATTCTTGACGTTACTTTTCCAAAAAATAGCCAGCTCGCTAATAAAAATGCAAACTGACTACTTAAGGCCATCGATAAACTTAGTTCTGTGACCTTTTTTATATTTTAAATGGCGACTAGACGCTGAGCAACCACTCCCACAGCGATTGAACCCTCTGTTTAGGTGTTCTTTCATCGCCAGTCTGCCTCACATTTGGATGATAGGAATAACGAGACCCCCACGATCCGTTGATTCCTGGTTTCCTTACGACTGACCTATATGAAAGAATCCAGCACTTTTTTGAAGACCATAAAACTGAAATAATATCGTCTTTCGGTCTGTTCATGCTGCGCCGATTTCTCCGATGTGTCTACCCTTATCTCTAACTACCAAAACCTTGCAATAGCACTCTCACAAGCGAGAGTATAAAAGCCATTTTTTCATCATAATTGTCTCGCCTGCTAATCATCCCACATGTTTAGCAGGCTAATATCAATTACTTTGCATGACGCGCTTTACGAACGCCAGCGAACCCAAGAACAGCGATGATAGCGGCACCGGCTTCGGCTAAAAGAAGACCCGTTTGCCCTTCACCTGTAGCTGGATAAGCGTGCTTGCCATTCTTCTGGGCCATCCGACTCATAGGTTGTGGATTGGTTGACTGAGTGGTTCCTAGTGGTGCCACGGCAGCACTTGAAGTTGAGGAGCCGGAAGTGCTTGATGATGCTGTGGCACCTGCACTTGAGGCTGATGAACTTGAGGCACTAGAAGATGCTGAACTGCCTGTACTTGAGGCCGATGAGCTGGACGCGCTTGAGGAAGCAGAACTGCCTATACTTGAGGCTGACGAACTCGAAGCGCTGGAAGATGATGAGCTGCCCGCACTTGCAGCAGCTTATGTAGCAGCCGCTGAACTTGAACCCGCTTTGGCCGTATTCTGCACTGCTGCCGAGCTAGCTACCGTATTATCCAGCTCTTCCTGTTGCGGTTGCCCCTGCACTGACTGAGGAGTTGCTACTTTTGATGCCCGCGATTCATTTTGCTGACTTTGCAGGGCTACAGGTGCCTTTTGACTTGCATTTCCATTTTTAGAAAGCGTTACATTGGCAACGCCTAAAGTTGTCCTGCCAAAAAGTACGACAAACGCTGAAGCAACAACCCATTGACTACCGCGCTTGTACATTTTCTTCTTGTCATTGACGACATGTTCTTTGAAGCGGTTATATAAACATATTTACTCCTCCAATAGCATCAATATTGTATCTGCTAAAGCTCGGTACAAAACTTATTATATTTTTGAATTAGGAGTATTATGCCTATGCAATACGGCGCTTCTTGAGATGACTCGTCAAGCAAAGTATTTTACAACCTTTTTGATAGTTTCATATAAGTAATGAAACCCTTAACCCCGCTACCATCGCCAACACCCCCAGCAGCACAATCCCCAAATAATACCCAACAAACACGCGCCACTGCCGATTACGAATCAAAATAAATGCGTCTGCCATAAACGTTGAAAAAGTTGTAAAGCCACCGCAAAAACCGGTCAGCAACAACACCCGAAAAGCAGAAAACGCGGGCAAGCCAGCTAAAAATCCCGCCAAAAATGCCCCAAGCACATTAATCATCATTGTGGCAACCGGTTTTCCGGGCCACAACATCCGCCCTAACACCGTCAGTAAATACCGACAAACAGCTCCCACACCAGCACCAATTCCGACCAAAATTACCATGAGCTTTTATCCTTTCGTGGTAGCCTTTTTGCAACAAAGAATCCGCCTGCCGCTGCCATCAGTCCGCCGATAAGATTCAAGCTTAGCAACAGAAACGCATAGACCGCATGCGTTGCCACCAAATTAACAAAGTCCAGCATAAGCGTTGAAAAGGTCGTAAACCCACCGATCACCCCTGTTCCAATGCCTAACAACAGCCACTCTGGCAAGTCAAATCTCATGTCTAGCCCATAAGTCGTAAACGCCAGCAGAAAACTGCCCAATAAGTTCACAATTGTCGTACCCACTATGGTTTGACCGTCCATCGTGACTGAACTAAGGCCATATCGCATGACCCCGCCGATAAAACCACCGACAAATACTGCCAGCACCCAACTAAACCTTACTTGTTCCCGTTGTTGCATAGATTGCTCCTTTCTTCATCCGCGCGTTGCCGTACATGTGTCCAAAAAAAGACACCTACCCCGTTAATTACAAGGTAGGTGTCATCAACTTACGTATAGGCGAACACCATCGCCATTTAATTCATTGAAATTATATCAAATAATTGCATGGGAAAACAGCGTCGGGAAGTGATTGATTTTTCATTGTAGACAAACATGACGCAGCTTAACTTATACCCAGCTGACCGACCGCCAACCCAAAATACTTGCCACAGTAAAAAGCCCGCGCTGCAACAAACAGCCCGGACTTTTTAATTTCAGTCGAAGTCAGTGAACGCGCACTGACTTTCGGCTTTAAAATGGTACCCGCTTATCACGGGAAAGTCATTCAGTCGAAACTAAGAAAACATGGGAGTGTTGTCACTATCGACATGACTTAAAAACGCTATTTTGGAGAAATGACGTCAGCAGCATTATTTGATGTTGTCACCATGGTTAGTCTACCAAGTCGAGCGATCGCTTGGTCACACAATATTATTGTGCCCCCAGAGTTGGTCGTAACCAAAGCCAGTCAGATCTTCAACTTTTGCTTTGACGGCGGGATCAACATCCGCCATCTTGCCGCCTGCCTTCAAGCGATCGATTTCATCACGAAGGATCTTGTGATTTTCACGATCCAACTTAAAGAAGTAGGAAGTAACAAACGCGAGTAACAGCATTAACGTTGTACCAACTAACATCCAGATGATTAAACCGTTTATCGCAGCGGCACTTTGCGTCTTGGCGCCTTCATTGAATCCAAATGCTGATAAAACAATCCCGGTTAAAAATGGTGCCAGCGCGGAAGTTGTCTTCCGAGCAAAGGTCATAATACCGGCAAAGATACCTTCGCGCCGTTGTTTGGTGACCATTTCGTCCACATCAGGAATGAACGTGTAAACAGTCCATGGCACATAGCCGGTACCGGAGTTTGAAATGCCCCAAGTTACCTGAAGTGCATATAAGGTCATGATGCCCCAGCTAGTCGCAGCTGCTTGGCCATAGTACAAACCGGCGTAGCAAGCAACCGTGAAGAACATCATTGCATACATAATCCGCAATAACTTGGAAGGTCCAAGTTTGCTCATGATCTTTGGCCATACCAAGTTACATGGGATCCCGATAATGGAACCAAACGTCAAAATATTGGAAGCTTCAGTCGGATTGCTCTGCATGGCATAGACAATGTAAAACACATAGGTTGCCCCGACAATATCACGTGCTGTAAATGAACTCAGATAAATAACTAAGTGAAGTGCAAAGGATTTAATCCGGAAGACCGAACCCATATCCTTAATCATGTTCCAAAGCGATACTAAAGGATTTTCGCCTTTATGACTGCTTTCTTCAATAATAGCTTTACGTTCTTCCGGCGTTCCATCCGTCTCACGTTCAAAGGTTGAGAAGTACGTCAAGCCAATGGCAAGAATGAAGATGATAGCAAGAATGATCCCGATGGTTAAGAATGCGTTTGGATTATTTTTACCCATAATGGCAAAGACGCGACCTGGCAGCCATGAAGCAAGGAAGGTTGCTAAAGCTGACCAAAGCATCCGCGAACTGGATAAACGTGACTTCATATCATAATCATCTGTCATTTCAGCGGCCAGCGTCTCGTATGGAATCATAACCAACGCTGTGAACGCTTCCATGAGCAGGTATGTGAAAAGATAAAACCAGAAGCCCATATGTGAAATCCAGATAATGACATAGATAAACATCAGCGGAATGGAAATTAGCAGGAAGAATCTTCTGCGGCCAAACTTCCGTCCTAATTTAGTTGCACCGAAGTGATCCGTTAAGTAACCCATCAAAGGGCTAATAAAGGAATCAGCCACACGTGCAATCGCAAGGATCGTACCTCCAAGCACTGGAGATAACCCGCCAAAGGATGTGTAGAAAAACAACATCCATGTGGAGGCAACGGTTAGGGCCCCATTACCAAATAAATCTGCGGCACCGTAACCAATAACATTACGCCACCTGACTTTTCTCTTCACGATGAAAACCTCCCATTCAATTAGCAACAAATAGTGATTCGGTTCTTTTCGTAAACGTTTACAAAAATGAGGTTAACACCACTTTCGTAAAATCGCTATCTAAATTTGACTATTTTAGTAAAACCAGCGCGATTGCTAATGATATGTCCCAAAATAAGGACATATCTACAGGATCAGAATTAGTTTTGGCCTTTGAACGCTCTTCATGTTCTCGTCGCTTATCAATACCATTATGCAAATCGGAATCACCTATTTGTGCTTTTGATCGTTGCATATGCTGTTGTAGATTTTTGTGAAATTTACAGCAAATGAAAAATAATATCTAGACCAGTTTCGCAAACAGTGACGCTTTTCCTTTGTATATTCAAAATTTCGTGATGTCCATCTGATCGATCCAGTGGTACTTTTAACGCATCTTTAGTATCAAAATGATTTTTAGGGACATCAATCTAGCAAGTTTGGGACAAATCTCCATCTATGAAAAGGCAAGATTTTAAGCAATAACTGATATCACGCATTTCATAACTTCATATCAAAAGCGACTTTTAGTAAACGCTTAAATGCCATATTGCATTTTCAATTTTTAAAAAGTACGCTAAAAAAAAGAACGTTTTACTTAAAAAGGAGCTAATTAGGCATGCCAAATATAACACCATCGTTACTCGCGCCGGATCATCTGCGCGTTAACTTGCAACATTTTGCTTATAACGTCCAAACGCAACCGCATTTCAGCTGGTGGAACCACAGCAATCGCACCGGAGCATCGCAAAGCGCGTATCAGCTTACGGTCTTTCAGCGCCTTCAGGATCGTCAGGATCATAAATATTTGTACGATAGTGGTTGGGTAACGAGTTCGAATAATACCGCGGTGACGGCTGCAAAGTTATCCGATCAACTCGTTGCTGGTCAATTGTATTATTGGCAAGTTCGCATCAAAGACAACGCCGGAAATATCAGTGACTTCTCCCAGCCTGCCAAACTGATCTGTGCCGATCCGTCGCTACCGGTTAAGCATGGCATCTGGCGCCAACCTCAACCCAAAACGGCCCAAGAGTTGGCACACATCGGTCAGGTTGTCTTTTTGCGCAGCCCTCAACTCAAGATCAATCCGAGCGAGGTTGATACTGCCATCATTGTTGCGGTGGCCCGGGGTAATGAACCGGTTTTTGCTCAAAGTTTCGATCTTTATCTCAATGGTCATTGTCTGGGGGTTGGCTCGGCTCGCCAACAGGAACACGATCATGGAACAGAAAAAACGGCTATTTACTATAACGTTTATGAAGCTACCGATTTTTTGCAAGACGGGGCGAATACCGTTGCAGCCTTGGCCACTGCAAGTTCAGATAAGCAGGCATTCTGGTGTCAGCTGATCCTGTATAAACATGACGGAACGAAAGAAGTTGCCACGACCACTGACAACACCTGGCGCGCATTAGATGGCAGCAGTGCCTTTGGCGATTATGGCGTTAAGATCAGAACTCAATATTTCGGTATGGTCAGTGAAAATATCGACATGCGTTACTATCCTCAGAACTGGACCAGCAGCGCATTTGATGATCATGACTGGCCGCTTGCATGGCAGAATCCTCACCAAATGATTGCCGACAATGAAGTACTGGTGCCATATCGAAGCGAAAATACCGAGCGAGTGGAAGTGCATGATCGCAATAAACGGGTGGTCACTTTTTCCGATCAAAACTATCTGTTGGACTTGGGCAAAGAGATCATTGGCGGGCTAAAGGTCAATCTGTTCAGTGCCTTCGATCAGCGTGTCACCGTGATGATGGGTGAACAACTAAATGACGACGGCCACGTCCGGCATGAGATGGCGTGCGGACCTGATTACATCGAAAACTGGGCGCTTGTAAAAGGCCAGAATCAATTCACCACTTTACAAATGAAAAACTTCCGCTATGTTGAACTGGTAGGATTTGAAGGCGACTTGCCGCTTGATGCCATTAATGGTTGGGCCATGCAACAAGCATTTCCGGATAATGAGAGTCGGTTTGATAGTGACAGTGAGTTGTTAAATCGTGAGTACGAGTTGTCGAAGTATACGATCAAGGCGACGAATCAGGATGTTTTTGTCGACTCACAAGCACGCGAACGCCGGCCGTATGAAGGCGATCTCCTTGTGAATGCCAATACGAGTTATAGCGTCTCCTCAAACTACTCACTGGCTCGGCATTCTCTGGATTATTTAATTGACAATCCAACCTGGCCCGAAGATTACAAACTGTTCGCAATTGAAATGGCTTGGCTTGATTATCTCTATACCGGTGATGATGATTTACTGCAAACTCGTTACACTGACTTACAGTACAAGCTAAATCGCGGTAAGTCCGCAGAAAGTTTTGACGGCGCCTCGCAAAGTTTCACTGGTTCGCTGAAGAACAGCCAAGGTGTCGACAATTTTGACGCTGCAGTTGGCTTGGTCACCAACGATGGGCTGGTGGACTGGCCGATTTCCGAACGTGACGGCTTTATGGAAGGTACTTACAATACGCCATTTAACGCGATTTTCCATGGTGCTTGCGCGACGATGGCCAAAATTGCGCGCGTCCTTCATCATCCCGATGACGCTGACCGTTACCAGAAACGAGCGGAAATCATTAAGACGAATCTGATTGATAAATTATATGACCCGCAAACAGGCCGGTTCTTCGATTCGTTAAACGCGGATCTATCTGTTAATCGCCATGCATCACATCACGCGTCTGCTTACGCGCTTTGCTATGGCGTTTATACTGATCAGGATATGGCCGATCGATTAAGTCATTTTGTCGCCAATGATGGTCATTTTGTCGGTAGTATCTACTTTATCTACTTCATGCTCAAAGGACTCTTTGAAGCCGGTCACGCAGCCGACGCCATCACGCTGTTGACCGACCCTGACAACCACAAGGATCATAAGTCATTTGCGGCGATTTTAGACAGCTTAAAAGCAACCATTGCCCCGGAAGCTTGGAGTAATGCGTACAAGCCAAATCTCACCTTATCCCATCCGTGGGGCGCCACTCCCGGCTTAACGATTGTTCAAGGGGTCTTTGGCATCGTGCCGCTCGCGCCTGGATTTACAACCTTCAGAGTCAAAGTTCGCCCTGGCAATTTGAAGCACTTAGATCTCACGACGCCATCAGTCAAGGGACTTATCACCCTGCATTATCGTCACGAGCCAACACACCAGACGCTTGACGTAACCGTGCCAATGAATACCACCGCACAAGTTGAATTACCTGATGATGCCCACGCCATTGTCGTTCACGACCAGTACGGAAAAGACTGGACCACTTCGATCGAACATGACCACGACACCTTGTCCATCCCCATGGGTCGCTATCAGATTCAATATCAAGCTTAGTGTCTACCAATCTTAAGTTTTCATGACTTTGGTCAATTTTACATTAAACAAAAACCAGCTAGGCAGCAATTGACTGTCGAGCTGGTTTTTGTGTGGTGAGAGCGAGCCGGCGCGATTAGAAGTCGGAGTGTAAGCGTCCTTACACGCAGATCCCTGAGCTGGTGAACGCGTTATGGTTGTTGCGGACCGAATCATCTAGCTGGTTTTAATTGGAATCGCTGACCAGGGTTGTCTTCATATCAACCTTCGTCGTGATAACCCCATCCTGATAAAACACATCGGCAATGGCGTTTTCTTCTGCCACAATGCTACTGTTGGCACTAATCAGCGTCATGGAATAGGTGCGCCGTTCTACCATCTTTTTAATCACTTTATCGGAGAGATTGAGGGTTTTACTGAGCATCGCAATGAGTTGCGTATGATGGCTATTGGCCCAAGTCATATCGTCATTTAGTTCAGTCGTCAGTAACTTACTTAATGATGTATGGGTCTTGGCATAGCTCTGGGTTGAAATCAGGAAATCACGGTTCTTGGTCAAACCGGTGCCGTTGGTCAACAGCTTAGCACCTTGATTGACTTGGGCCGTTGACGTATATGGATCCCAGGTAACCCATGCATCGACACTACCTTTAGCAAATGCAACCGAGGCCGAGCTTTGATCCATGTTCACCAGTTTCACATCACTGGTGCTGAGTCCGGCTTTCTTGAGCGCCTGGATGATAAGGTACTGGGCGGCAGTGCCTTTTTGATACGCAATGGTCTTGCCCTTTAATTGCTCAAGACTGGTGATGCCGCTATTTTTACCAACCAAAATACCACTACCATATTCTTTGGTGGCCCCAGCGGCAATTAACGCAATATCCGTGCCAGTTGCTTTGGCAGTCACAGGCGGTGTATCCCCGACCCGCGCATAGTCGATGGCACCGCTTTTAAGTGCCGTCATCAAGGCTGCTCCGTCAGAGAACTCCTTGAACTCAACCTGATAGCCTTTTGCTTTCAACTTTTTGGCTAATTCGCCACGCTGCCGGGCAATGTCGACAGGATCGGCTTTTTGATAGCCAATCGTGACGGTCTCAAGGTTGCTCGATGCCGTGGCGGTTTGCGTATAACCGTAAACCGCCACGCTCAGCCAAGCGACTAAGCCCACTAACAATAAAACCAGTCGTAACTTACGCTTCATATAGCTTCCCGCCTTGCATTAGTTGTTTGCGGAGTTTCGGCCGTAGTACCTTACCAGTAGCATTCACCGGAAAAGCTTTGACAAAAACGACTTCGGTTGGGCATTCATAAGCGGCTAAATGTCGACGGGCAAAATTGAGTAAATCAAGCTTGGCCTTTTGCGGGTCTTCCGTGGCGTCTTGGCGAATCACAACGGCTGTGACTGCTTCACCGTATAAGTTATCCGGTAAGCCGATAATCGCCACTTGGGCAACCCAGTCTAGTTCGTTTAGGACATTTTCAACTTTGGCCGGGGCCACTTTTTCACCGCCGCGGTTAATCATTTCTTTGCGCCGGCCTTTGACAAACAGATAGCCGTCTTGATCCAGATATCCGAGGTCACCAGTTAGAAACCAGCCATTTTCAAAAGATTCCGGGTGTGGCTCAAGATAATCATGAATAACGTGATCGCCACGCAGAACGATTTCGCCTTCAACAAATGGCTTTTTGGTAAAGGTGCCATCCGCTAATTTGATTCGCAACTCAGTCCCCACCGGCTTACCGGCTGAACCGATTTTCGGGGCATGAATCGGATTAAGCGTACTTTGACTAGCCGTCTCAGTCATGCCATAGCCTTCCAGAACCTGGGTGTGAAAATGCGACTGAAAGGCAACCAGCTTATCTTCTGGTAATGCAAAGGAAGAGCTGCGGACAAAGCGTAAATGAATGTTGCTGTTGTAAGCCGCTAACGCCTGTTGATTCATCAGCAAGATTGAAATGATCGTCGGAACCACCGAGACCCACGTGACATGATTGGTTTCAATCGTCGGCCAGAATCCCGAGGCGGAAAACTTCGGCGCAATCACCAGCTTACCGCCTGACAACCTAGTAGCAAGTACCGAGATGACCTGGGCATTAATATGAAACATCGGCATGACCACCATCGCGGTATCATCCGGCGATAGTGCGTGACTCTTGGCATCATGAAGCGCAGCATTTAATAACATCCGGTGCGTCAAGCCGACTCGTTTAGGTTTGCCCGTGGTCCCGGAAGTGTTGAGGATCAATGCCAAGTCGTCCTCTTGTGGCCGTGCTTGAGGGGCATTAATCCGATAAGCCAACTGACTCGCATCGGTCAGGATTGCCAACTCGGAAATGGTATGCAACTGTACTTTCTCCCAAGGAACTAGCGGGGCTTCTAAAGCTTTGCCCACGGTCGGTAACGTGATGACCGCTTGATAGTGGTAAGTTTCCCATTCCGTCAGCAATTCCGGTAGTGGCGTTTTGGCAGCGATTGGATGGGCAACAGCCCCAATTTCCCAGAGCGCCTGATTAAGCGGTAAAAAGACCGGCGAATTCGGTAAAGCAATTAAGACTTGGTCGCCGGCGCCAATTTTCTGCTCAGCAAACTGATCACGTAATGCGGCAACATCTTCTTCCAAATCGCGTCCGGTGTACCAAGTATTAGCCTCAACGGATTTGACTAATGGGTAATCACGATGATTGATGAGATTCTGAGATAACTGATCGGTGAGTTTGCTCATGATTCAGGACTCCTTTCGTAGCTAACAACAATGACTGCGGACGGCCAATGAGCCATCCAAACGGGGAAACTTTGTAACAAAACCAAGCGATGGCAAAGGAAATGCCGAGAATGCTGAGATAACCCAGCGGCAACAGTAGCATTAACATGAGATTACTAAGATGAACCAGTTCCAAGACACCGCCTAATAGCGTGATGGCAATGGTTTGGCAAAGATAGACACCAAACGAAACTTGTGCGCCATGACCAACCAAACGAGCAAACCAGTGCGTTGGCTGTTTGGCGTGCCACCTGGCATACTTTTGACCAAGGATGGCGACAAAGGCGATCATCACCACGTCATATACCAACATATACGGCTGATGAGGTGAAACCGCAGCACTGTGAGTCAGGCCAAGAATCTGTTTGTTGAAGCCATAAAGACCAACTGTTCCTAAGCTGAGAAACAAGGTGCTCCAGCCGATCAGGCGCTGATGGGACATTAACCAGGTTTTAATCGCTTGGGCGTGTAGGCTGAATAAACCACCGGCAATGAAGAAGAATTGGTAGGTCACAACATTGACGCCATATGCTCTAAACCACCATAACCAGTGGCTCGTGTCGATATGCGGCAGCCCATACTTGATGCCTGCGACAATGAGTAACTGTAAAGTAAAACTAGCTAGCAACAAGGCGCCGTGATGCTTTTCCGTTTTTTTGAATAGCCAAAGCATCGCCGGAAATAACAGATACAGTTGTAAGGTTACCAAGACGTAATACAGATAAAATTGATCACCATGCAATAAGGCACTGAGATAATCCGGCCAGAAGTTGGCAACGGTGAAGCCGCCAATGCCCAGTAGCACGGCACTGATCATTAAGATCGTGTTCCACAAGACATAGGGAACGCCAACTGTCGTGAAACGTTTTTTGAAGAACCGCGGCCAGTTACGTTGCCGGGAGTAGTAGACCATCGTCAGCACCAGCCCTGTCATGAACATGAAGCCCATGCGTGTGAAGTGAATCATGAGGTGGGTGGCGAGCAAAGCCGTGCTGGCAAAACCAGAAGACATTTGATGTTGAAATGCCGTGGTGGTGTGGTTCAACAAAACGCCGGCAATGAAGATCAGTCGCATTAAGTCGATCTCATAAAGGTAGCGATGCTTAGTTGGCTTTGCCGTCGTAGCATTCGCTGTTGCCTGCACCTGTTTCATACGGTCACCGGCTCTGCTAGAATGGCCTTCAATACCCGCGCTGCCGTTTGGGCAATAACTTCTGGTGACTCACCACGAGCTCCTGCTGTTTCGGTGACCAACTGACCATCTTTAACCACGATAATCCGATCTGCCATCCGTGCCGCTTCATTAACATCATGCGTGATCAACATCGTACTCAGCTTTTGGGTAGTGAAAATGTGTAAGATGAGATCTTGCATCCGTTGACGGGTCAACGCATCCAAGGCGCCCAGTGGTTCATCAAGCAAGAGCAGTTGGGGCTTGGCCAACAATGCTCGTGCTAAGGCCAGACGTTGTTTTTGACCACCAGACAGTTGTGCCGGATAGCCATCACTTTTATCGGCCAAACCGACTGCTTTTAACAGCGACTTAGCCTCCTTAACCACTGCCGGATCATGATTCTTGAACGAAACATTATCAAGATTGGTTAACCACGGTAAAAGCCGATCATTTTGGAACATCACGCGCATTACCAAGTCGTTTTCGCGCGTCAGTTTGCCAGCAGTCGGGGCTTCAAGTCCGGCGATTAAGCGCAGAATCGTACTTTTACCGCCGCCACTCATCCCGACTAGTGCTAAAAATTCGCCGGGATAAAGATTGAGTTGAATGTCATGAAGAACGGTTTTATCACCATAGACTTTTTCAATATGTTGAAGTTTGACAATTGGGTTAGTCATTTTCAGTCCCTCCTTGCCGCCAACCGAGGAATAGGCGCTCCAAGCTTTTTGCGATCATATCGGAGAGCTTGCCCAGTAAGGCGTAAATCAAAATGCAAAGTAACACCGTATCCATCCGCATAAATTCCTGTGCATTGGTGGCCATGTAGCCTAAGCCAGATGTGGCGGAGATCGTTTCGGCAACAATCAAGGTTGTCCACATCACCCCTAGCGCATACCGCACGCCCATAAGAATATTGGCTAAGGCACCCGGGAAAACAACGCGGGTGAACAATGCGCGTCGGGATAAGCCATAAGCACGGCCCATTTCCAATAACTCCGGATCTGCGCCGACAATGCCTTGATACGTGTTGATATACATCGGGAACATAACCCCGATGGCAACCAACGCAATCTTGGCCGGTTCGCCAATGCCCATTAAGATAATCATGAGCGGAATTAAGGAAAGGTGCGGGATATTCCGCAACATTTGAATCGGACTATCAAGCAAAGCGCGAATCGGTTTGACTAATCCGTTGATCAGGCCGAGTGCGAAGCCGACACTACCGCCAATCGCAAACCCAGCCGTGGCTCGATAAAGACTAATGGCAATATTCTTTGGCAATTCACCGCTTTGCCACAGCGAGATCCCGTCTTGAATGACCGTTGACGGTGCGGGAATCAAGGAACTCGTCACCCAGTTAAAACTGACCGCCGCCTGCCAGCTCATCAGGAACGCGAGCGGTACCAGCCAAGGCAGGATCTTTAACCAATTCACAGACGGTTTAACCCGTTTTTTCGGCTCCTGCGTCAGTGTCGTGACTTCTTGCATCAGCGCCATCTCCCTTAAGTTGATGATGTTCATACTAGTAGCGGTAACTTAAAGCTGACTTAAGCAAGTTTGAAGAGTTCGTGACGAAAACGGCATGAAAAAACGCCCGCTTCACTGTCAATAACAGTTAAAAGCGGGCATTCCCGTGGATCAGATGTGTTTTTGAAAGAGAAAATAGACAATTGATAACAATTGACGTCATCTAAAAAGAAGCCGGTGAAGCAAATTTTCTCAGCAAGATCAATTAAGCAGTTTGCCTTGACCCCCTAAATATTTGGTTGTTAGGTCAATCACGCGTTGGGCCGTTTGGTCAACCAACGCTTGGCTTGTGTTTTCATTTCCTTGGACGATGTAATAAAGATGGGTGGTTTCAGGCGTCACTTTCGTTTTTTCCACTTGCCGGGTTTCTAAGTGGCAAATGATTTCGTTGCTGTCATCAACATAAGCGTACTCGCCTGCTTTAACCGGTTCCGGCTGACCGTCTGCACCGATGGGAACGAAACGCTCGGTGCCATCAGTCAGCCGTAAATTGACATTGCCATCAATGTGCGCAATGTCGTGGGCGCCAAGAGCAAGGTGACTTTGAATCGAAATGAGGTTGTATAAGTCAACCACTGGATTAATGGGCACAAGCTCCCCGCGTTTCAAAATTAGCTTCAATAATGTTGCTGGCGCTGGGGTGTTGTTGCGCTTAGGCAGATGAACAGCACGATGCAAGTCCCAAAAGCCCTGAATAATCGGATCCTGCTTAATCTGATCGCGATTCAATGTTTCCAAAACCGTTGCAATCTCTGTGGAAATGGCTTGTTTTAGAGCTTGCGGGTAGTGGTGATTGTCGATGCCGGTTAGCTCAACGCCGCGGATTTTGACGCCTAGTGCTAGTACTTTGGGATCGATGATGAAGTTCATGGCTATTCCTCACTTTCTGGGGGTGCGGTGGCTGCGTTTTTTAGGCGGGAGGGAGTTCTGTTTTTCGGTTGGTTTTGGGGGCGACTTTGCGTTCTATAACGCGATTCCTGGTGCAGAAATTTGCGTGTAAGGGCCTTAGTTGCAATGGCTAAAGCTCGGCCATTGTGACTGAGGCCGCTTATGTTCCGGCTTACTCCCATAACGCGCTCCCCGGCGCAGAAGTCTGCGTGTAAGGACCTTAGCCGCAATGGCCAAAGACCGGCCATTGCGACTGAGGCCGCTTATGTTCCGGCTTACTCCCATAACGCGCCGGCTCGCGCTCACTCAAAAACAGCATCCATCCCCGTTTTACCAAGGGACGAATGCTGCAACGCGGTACCACCCAAATTCACATTACCTTCACAAGCAATGCCTCAACGACGCCGAAATTCATGATCTTTCGAGGTCCGGAAAGTTAACGGCTCCGACCGACTAGCCTGCGTTAACAAACTAATGACATGGCAAAGCTCATCTTCACAGTGGTTGCAGTCATCCTTTTCCACCAGCCGGATTCTCTGTGGACCGAAACCACCGTTACTCTTCTTTGCGTCTTTAACGATTTTGAATTAACCCTATGCTAATTCGAGCATTAGGAAAAGTCAATCAACACCTGACAATAGTAGCCATTAATCAACGTCAAAAGTTAGCGCCTTATCTATCCGGCAGCACATGCTCATCACCATACAGTTCAGCTTGGCTCTGCCATAATTCGCGGAAATAGGCCGAGCGTTGAAGAAGCTCTTCTCGCGTTCCGATATCTTCAATTCGGCCAGCTTTTAATAAAATAATTTGATTGGCTAATGTCACCGCGCCGATACGATGCGTAATGAATAGTGAAGGGGTTTCCTTAGACAGCCGTTTGATTTTTGTAAATAAAGCCAACTCTTTTAACGGGTCCATCGCCGCAGAAGGCTCGTCGAGGATTTGATAAATGCCTCGCTTGTACTGTGCTCTAGCCACTGCAAGCTGTTGGCGTTGCCCGCCGCTGGGTTGAAAATTGCCTTGCTGATAACTTCCGATTTCAGTGGCGGCTTGTTTTGGCAAGTGCGCCACCCAACTGTCAATCCCATTTGCTGCCATCACCTGTGCAAGCCGATCCTTATCTGGTTGAGTGCTGGCGGTAATGTTTTCGGCAATTGCAAAATCAAAAATGGCATAGTCTTGGAATACCACTTTGAATAGTCCTAAGTAAGCAGCCGCTGATATTTTAGCAATGTCATGACCGTTAAATAAGATTTTCCCGGCAGTCGGTTGATATAGTCCCAGTAACAATTTGACTAAGGTGGTCTTGCCACTGCCATTTACACCAATCAACGCAGTCACGCCGGTTAAGTCGAGAGTAAAGGAAATATCATGCAAGACCTCCTCGCCATCCGGGTAGGCAAACGAAACATGGTCAAAAACAATGGTATTTTGCCGTTGAACTGGCGGGGTCTTACTCGTTGGCGTTGTTGTTTGGTTCTTAGTGGTCAATATCTCATTGACATAATCCATCTGATTCTCAAAGCGCAGGAATCGTTGCCAAGTCGCTACGATCAAACTAGCAGCACTGGTCATTTGAACCACGCTGCCAAATAAGGTATTAAGCTGCCCCACCGGCAACAAGCCGCGATAAATTTTAAACACAATTAATAGAAACAAAGCCATCGTCGCAAACGCCGCCATTAAAGCAGTGATCATTTGCGAACCGCTGTCGTTAACCACCAGCTTATGATTGGCAGTCTTTTCCTCAGTCCACGTTGCCCGATAGCGTTGTTGAATCGGCGTACCTAAACCCCAAATCTTGATAGACTTAAGTCCTTCATAGGCGTTGACGACATTCATCAGAAAATAGTTCATTTTTCTTTCCAAGCCCATCAAATCCTTGAACAACTTAAAACTTGCGCGCGTCAGAGATTGGTAGATGTGAATGAGCAATGCTTCGCCCAAAAATAATGTAAGAACTGTCACTAAAACTACCGCGGTAATCACTTGACTGCGTGTCGTCCCAGCAACCACTAGCCAACTAATCAAGCCTAAACCGACAATTACGGTCACAACCCCTTGAATCAGGTTTTGTAATTGGCTAAAGAAAACCGGAATCCCGCCTGAGTAACGAAATGACGCCTCACTTTTCATCATCTTGGCAAAATAGCGCTGAGTCTCAAGTGTTTGAAAATCAACCTGCTCCCAAGTTTCATACATTGCCAGTTTTAGCTGCTCATTAGCCTGAAGCGTTTTAACTTCCAAATAGCGCTGAATGCATACGGCCATCAGGTAAGCCCCGCCAGCCGTCCCATAAAAATAGCCAATAAGTGTCGGTACCGTTTCTAGATGACCCGCCAAAATAGCGTTAATGATTTGGGTATTACCCAGAATAATCAGAAGCGGCGCAATGGCGTTCAGTGTGCTCATGAATATTGCCAGCACAAAAAGGCTTTTCCCAAACCGGGCAATCAAGCGTCCTGTTGCCAAGGCTTCTTGTAGCTGGGCTTTAAGCTGTTTCATGATCGCCACCTCCAACGTACATTGAACGCTGTGCTTCCCATAAAGCGCGATAATCAGCAGAATTTTCCAGGAGCCAATGATGCGTTCCCGCCGCCACCACGGTTCCGTCTTTCATCACAAAGATTTTGACATTCCGAACCGCAAGCGCACCAAGCCGATGAGCGACAATAATCGTGGTTTTATTGACGAGTTTTTCATCGATTAAATCGTAAAATTGTTTCTCACTCAAAGGATCAAGCGCGGCTGTCGGTTCATCAAGAATATTGAAGTCGGCTTGACGATACAGTACACGGGCAAATAGCAGTTTCTCTTTTTGCCCGCCTGACAATTGAATCCCATCATCCGCCAATTCGTTATCGATAAAAGTCTGCACGCCTTGAGGAAGCCCAGCGACAAAAGCACCTAACCCCACTTCATCAAGCACCGCTTTAACCCGATCCAAGTCGATCTTTTCAGGTGTTGTGCAAGCAATGTTTTCTGCAATGGTGAAGTGAAGTATCACGTCATCTTGAAACTCAACGGCCAACCGACGCTGAATAGCAGCAGGCGTCCAGTCCGAAATTGCTTGGCCATCCATGACAACCGATCCGGCTGTTGGCAAGTAAAGTCCGCAAAGCAATTTGATGAGTGTCGACTTGCCGGCACCATTTTCGCCTACAATTGCGACTAACTCGCTTGGCGCAATGGAAAGATTGACATCGTGCAAAATAGGCGTCTTGTTGACTTGATAATCCACATGCGTCACGTTGATTATGCCAGTGCCACTAAAATGTTCGGCATTTTTGTGCTGGTGATGGCGATAAGGAAATGCCATAAATTTTCGAAAGTTATCGACAAACACCAGATTTTTCCCTACCGCCGCGTACGCATCTCTAAGTTGACCAAAGTTACTATTAAGCGTTTGAATCGCCGTGATAAAAAACAGCAGACTGGCAACAGAAATATTCCGGGTTGCCAGCAAAATCAGTAATGACAGCGCTAGACCGCCGACATTCACGATGCGCTGACCGAGATTCACCATTAACGTGATATTGGCATAATGTCGCTGCCATGCCACTAAGCGCTGAATTAAATCGCTAAAGTGCTGGTGGAAAACCCCAAGCATCGCAAACAAGCGAATATCTTTGCCGGTCGAACGCTTCATCAACGTTCGAACAAAATAATTCTGATAACTGGTAATACGATTCTGGCTGTCTTTATGCTTGAAATACCATTGATTACTCAGCCGCTGAAACAGGTACTGCAAGACATTAAGTCCAAAAACCACCGCGGCCGGCCAAAAACTCAGTGTCCCCATCATCACCAGCAACACCGCAATCTGACAACCCGTGCGCACCAAAATAATGGTCTGATCGACAATCGCCCCGATACCAACATTAGCCCCATTATAAATAGCTTCATACGCCTGATCGATGACCGTTTTTCCCGCCACCGAATCAATCAAGCGCTGATCCCAACCGAAAATATGCTCCGAAAACACCGGTACATAATCAAAACGGAAATCAAACGTCAATATTGACAGGCACTGCTGCAAGAACAGATCCAAAATTCTGATACCATAGACAAAAACGCCAGCAATAAAGATAACTAATATCGTCAACCCGACACTCAACTGCTTGGTTTCTAACAAAATGACTGCGAGCGGCGGCAGCAATGAAATCCCAACCACATAAACGATTTCGACCAAACACAGCCCGCCCAATAAGGCTCCGAACTTGAAGCGATATTTGCCAATAAATTTAGCAAGTATGTAGCGCCAGTTGCTAGCTTGTTCCATAACGGCCACCCCCTGATATCACCAAAGGCTTACGTTTGTTAAAAGCAAAAGTCACCATTCACAGTGAAAATGAGCACCCATGTCAAGATTGTTTTGTACAAGCGCGAGGATAACTTTTCATGTGCTCACACTGTTTAAGAAATGATTAAAGTATAACTTACACCTAAAAAAATGCAGTCGCAAAGTATGCCAACCTTTGTGTAGCAAGAACAGTATCATCATGACTAATCTAGCTTCCGAATAAATCGCATCCAAATAAGCAATGAAGACAGTGCCAGCCCAACCGCACTAAGGATCAAGACATTCCACCCCAAGATTGGAATCACACGGCCAAATAAAAAGTCGGCCGGCGGGATTAAAAGCGCACTAAAAATAAACAAGATTGAAAAAACGCGACCCAGATAATCATTTTCAGTGATTAACTGTAGCGCAGTGAATACCTTGGCATTGAATCTCGTACCAAAGAAGCCATTGATAAACGCGGCAAAAAGTAACGCGGGATAAACTCTAAAGATCCCGGGAATGAGAATGGACAAAGCAAGCAAAAGTACATCTATGTAGTAACCATTCTTCCCACTTTTTTGGTTAAACAGTGCCAACAACAAGCCTCCGACAATGCCGCCAATCGCCTCGATACTGATCACTGCGCTATACCAATCACCATTTAAATCTAACGAAACCTTCACCAAATATGGTAGTGAAAGCGTGTAAGCTTCTGCAAAAAAATTAATCGTGGCAATTAATACCAGTAACCCCAAGATTGTTTCTTTCTTTCGCACATAGGCCATACCAGACTTTAATTTGGGCAAGATCTGCAATTTTTCTTTATGACTGTTTTTTTCGGTATACCGGATGGTTGCGATTAATAAAGCGGACAAAACAAACGAAACCCCATTGATTAAAATAAAGCCATTAATGTTACTGTGAAGCTTCAATAACAATGCGCCAACCAACGGGCCAACCACTTTGATCGTACTTGACAACGTATTTTGAACCGAATTAAAAGGCTCGATTTGGCTTTCATGAATGACATTAGGCACAACGGCTTTTGCTGACGGCGAATTAAATGCCAACGAAACGTTAAGCACCGAACTCGTCAGAATCAATAGCAGTTTGCCTGCCACAACATCGCGAAGCAAAAAGGCGCACATGAAACAGGTCACTCCGCTCAACAGATCAGCAAAAATCATCATGTGTTTGCGATTAAACGAGTCAACAATCGGGCCAGCAAAAACATTGGCAACGATAAGGACTATACCGCTGATACCGTTAATTAATCCCAAAAGTTCTGTTTGATGCGTTTGCTCAACTAAGAACCAGTTCATCCCGTAAATATAGACCATGTCGCCCAGTAAAGAGAAGCCGTATCCAAGAAGCAAAGGAAGCGCGTTTTGCATTCGCTTAATCATGATGTAATTCCTCGCTGTTCGAGCATTCGATGGTATTTGTATGTAATGCACTTATCATTTTAATGACCTCGCCAGATTGAATTGTCGTCATTGTTCGCGATCAATCACGCTGACTTCAGACGCCTATCACTAAAAGGACACCGCTAGATTTCTTTGAACAAACACATGCTTTCCATCATAAAGGTTAAGCTAAAATTTATCAATCGTTAATTTTGTTCTTCTAATGCTAGGTGCTGGATCAAAATGATAAATTCGCAAGTAAACCGCGAAAGCTTCCAAATCTCCTAAAAATGAAGCGTATTTTGGACAGCAAAAAACCACCCGAACAGATAAC